>JBAZOY010000054.1:0-16713 GCA_041648505.1 Syntrophales bacterium
CAAAAACTCCCTCTCCAAACAACTTGAAAACCTCAACCCTTTTCTGCTAAGAAAAATCATGGATAAGAAACTGAAGAAAATATTCTCCATTAACAACAAAACCCGGTAACATCTTTTATGAGGCAACTGGTTGGTTAGCTAAAACATCAGGTAAATCCAGCCTATATCTCTGTGGAATCTTCGATTTCCTCAAAAGTAAGGCTTTTCTTCAAGCCGCGGTCAAGCTTGTTCCCTGGCCACCCCGGCGATATAGCCGGCATCTCTTTGTTCAACTGCTTCCGCGATACTCTTCCTGCTTGTATTTATCTTTTCACCCACAATAATCATATAGTTTTCTTCAGATATTAAGCGTTGAACCAATCCTAATGCGGTCAGTTTTTTCCTGCCCAGCATAAACATCATAAATGATTGATTTTGATGATTCCAAGGAACATTGATGCAATACATTATGAGAGGACAGCCCCTCTCTCCATAGCGGCAGGTGATATTATTGATAAGAAATTGCTTTTTGATAGTGTCAAGTATAAGTCAAGCGGTCTTGTGTGTCAATGCAATGTACGAGTTAATCTCTTTCTGTATAGTTTAGGGGTTAAAAAAAAAGTAGCACTCAGTTTTCTTTTCAGAAAAGGTGTTCTTGCCAAGAGACATTAACGAAGGAGAAAGATATAAGCACTGTCAATAAAATAGCATAAAAAGGACTGACGTTGCTACAGCTTGCTGAAAGACTTCGGAACGTATCAGAGGCATGCCGCCATCATGTGTATCTCGGTGCCAGTTTTGTAAATATAAACTGTCATTTCAGGAAGGAGGCATTGAAGGGCGTTGATAAGGCCGCCTATTCCGAAGGGATTACCCAATGGAACACAGCCGGCAGTGAAGGAGCAAATTATAGCCAGATCTCTTGCTCTTCCTTTTTGGTGTGCCGTCAATGTTTCCGACTTAGTCTGGAGGAAGAAAAGCCTGGAAATAGAGCTGACATACGAAAAGATAAGACTTCTATAGAAGGAAACGCCCTGCTTCTGAGAACGGAAGTTGTAAAGTCCTTATTCGGAATATATGGTTCCTGCTAATTGGTTTTTAGTTTTTTTAAAAATCTTCCTTCCTTTTTTTCCTATCAAATAAACTAAAATAAATTATCGTTTCTGCTGAATCTTTTTCTGTAAAAACAAGTCATAAAAAAGGATAATACCTTAATATTATAGGATTAAAATTTTTCAAAAAAATACTTGACAACATTTATGGGAAATGATATCGCAAAGGTAAGTATTTTAATTATATTTATTAATATAATTAAAATAGATATAGTTTAGCGGCATCGTAAATGCTTTCTCATCAATCTAACCGGTCTAAATCTGACCATATTAGGAAAGGAGGAACATTAAGATGGATTATTTAAAAAAAGAAAATTCAGGAAAAAGGGCTGTTGTTATCGATGATGAAGAAGACTTAACAACCTACTTCTCGACAATATTGGAAGAAAATGGTTTTTCCGTCAAAACAGCCAACAATGCCGAGGACGGAGAAAAATTGGTTAGAGAAGAGCCTCCGGATTTGATTTGTCTGGATTTATTGATGCCTGGAAGAACAGGCATCAATCTGTTTCTAAGACTGCGCCGGCGCGATGAGCCTTTAAGGGATATTCCACTGATCATAATTTCCGGCATCAAGGAGCAAATTAATGTCGACTGGAAGGATATCGTTAAACGATCCCAAATTCGGGTGCCTAATGGTTTTATTGAGAAACCTGTAACTCCCCAGCGTCTTATGCGTGTAGTAAATGATGTTCTTAACAATCCATCGCAGGAGGTTCAATTAGGATAGGGAGAAAAGGCACTGTAAAAGTTGTTGGGTTGATTCATACACCATTTTCACTGTGGATTAAATATGAAAAATTTAACGGTTTTATCAAGACTTCAGTTTCGTGGAAGTCGCCCTATTCCTTTATACAGAAAACTATCAGTTCATAATAAAGTACTGCTTATTATTTCCCTTCTGACATTGCTGTTGGGGCTGTTGGGAGTAATCGCATTCCAATTTGGGCTGAAAGTTCATTTTATAAAGGAATATAAGGATAACTTCCAGACCGTCACCGATTTATTGTCCAATCGCCTGGTACCAATGGTTTTGATTGGTGATAGTGCCGAAGTGAATCGTTTGCTTTCTGAAGAGAATCAATTCTATGAAAGCATTCTTTATATGACCGTTACTGACAGAAACGGAAACACACTGGGACAATCGTCAGATCAAGAAGAGTTTTCGTTACAATACCCCCAACAAGCTCTTGGCAATACAAGTAACGATAAGAAAAATAGCCAAGACATTAAATCCTACGATAAAAACATCATGGAGATGGTGTCTCCTATCATTCATGATGGGGAAACCATCGGTGCAATCAATATCCTTTTTTCTACATCATCGATGAATACTTTTATCAGGCGGCTTATGACCCTTTATCTTACGGTCTTAGGCATCTTGGTTTTCATTTTCTTTCTAACTGTAAGACCCTTTCTTCGATATATCACGCGCCCAATAATTACCTTGACCCGGATTGCAGACGAAATCTCACTTGGCAACCTAGACTTGGACATCTTTTACGGTAAGCATGTCAATTGTTGGGAGATTAAAGAGTGTGGGCATAAAGACTGTGCGGCACACACCAATACAGCAGTCCAATGTTGGTTTGTCGATGGGACTCCTTGCGAAGGGTATGAACCCAAATTCCCCGAAAAGCTCGAAGGATGTCAAAAGTGTGAAGTCTATAAAACTCATAAGGGAGATGAGATTGTTCAATTGGCCGATTCTTTTCAACACATGATTTACATGCTTAAGACCTCCCGGGCTGAACTGGGAAAATCTTATAAATTTCAGCGTAATATGATTCAGAATTCTTTAATAGGAGTCATTGCAACTAATGAAATTGGCGTCATCAAGATTTTCAACCTCGTGGCAGAAAACCTTACCGGATATTCCGAATCTGAGACCATTGACAAGCTAACTTTAAATGATTTCTTCCCTGAGGAGGTCGCTGTAAAGATCAAACGTCCGCTTATATACGATTATGGACTGGTGTTGCGCGGTTTTAGACCCATGGAATCAGAAATTACATCTAAGAATAAAGAGCAAATACCAGTTAGACTATCGGGCATAAATCTGTACGAGGGAGAAGAACATTTGGGAAATGTCTTCTTTTTCCAGGATTTCCGAGAGGTAAAGAGACTGCGTCAGGAACTAATTCACTCTGAACGACTTAGTGCTACTGGTCAGGCCGTAGCCAGTATCAGCCACTCAATCAAGAACATTTTGGACGGCCTCTTAGGTGGTGTATATGTTTATAAGAAGGGAAGTAAGATAAAAAGTGAAATGGATGCCCAAAAAGGATGGAATATGATTGAGAAGAACATAGATCTCATCTCCGAACTTGTTATAGATCTACTGAACTTCTCCAAAGAGCGTAAACCTATTCTTCAAAAGTGCGACCCCAAAAGCATAGTCGAGGATGTCATCAAAACCATGGAAAATAAAGCCCGTAACAATAATGTCGTCATGACATCCGAATACGAGGGAAACACTGATAATGTTTACCTTGATTCACATGGGCTGTACCAATGCCTAATGAACCTCGTTTCCAACGCCATCGATGCTTCTCCCTCAGGTCGAACAGGTCATATTATCCTAAGACTGGAATCAAGAAATGGGAAAGGAATTATCTTTGAAGTGTCTGACGATGGTATAGGGATAAACAAAGAAATACAAAATGAGCTTTTTCGGGGGATGGTCAGTACAAAAGGATCAAAGGGCACGGGTCTTGGACTGCTTGTGGTAAACAAGATCATATCTGAACATGGAGGAATAATAGAGGTAAATTCGGAAGAAAACAAAGGAACCTGTTTTAGAATCTGGTTGCCTAAGTCGTCTAACAATAACTCAGATTCCAGGATCTCAGGCACGCTATGAATTCGCTCGTGAATACAATGAAAGAAACGGCGAGGTCGCACCAGTTGTTTGTGTATAAAAACATAATATAGAAGGGAGATTAAGAGTGAACGTTTTAGCTATGTTTATAGGTGGTATATTGCCCTATGTGGCCGTCTTTGTTTTTCTCGGTGGTATGATTTATCGGTTTTATGTCTGGTTTAAAACGCCTCAACCAGGCAAGATGACCCTTTTCCCTGCTCCTTCTTCAACTGCCGGTAGTATTATTTCCGAAGCCTTATTATTTCCAAGCCTGTTCCGTAGTGACAAAGTATTGTGGATCTTTTCCTGGGTTTTTCACGTAACTCTGGCAGTGGTTTTCCTGGGTCATATTCGAGTTTTTACGGGCTTGATAGACAGTATTCTGATGGCTATGGGTATCTCCGGTGAAGGAATCAACTGGATGTCTGGAACATTTGGTGGAGCAGCAGGCATTGTATTACTGGCAACGGGCATCTCTCTGCTAATCCGCCGTCTGTTGCTCAAGCGAGTACGTGAGATATCGGGTGTGCCTGACTTCTTTGCTCTTCTGATAATACTTGCCATTATCATAACAGGTGATCTTATGCGCTTTAGCGGAACACATTTCGACCTTGAACAGACTCGAGTATGGGCACAGTCTCTGTTGACTTTCTCACCCGAGGTTCCGAAAAGTGCAGCATTCCAGGTCCATGTTTTATTGTCGCTACTGCTAATTATGTTTATGCCGTTTTCCAAAATTTTGCATTTTGGCGGTTTTTTCTTCACCAATGCTTTGATTAAAAGGAGGTAATCATGAAACAAAGTGCAGCTCAAATTAGTAATACGCCGGATAAGAAGAAGCCGGTGATAGAAAAAGCAACTGATGAAAACAAAAATAAAAAGCCGGCAGTCAAAGCTGAAGATGTAGTCAAGGAGATTACATCTATCAAAAACGGCCCGAAAGCATTGAAGCTATACATGGAAATGTGTGCTAAATGCGGCACCTGTTCGACCGTGTGCCCTGTTTACTACGGCGAGGACAACAAAAAATATAATCCTGCTGAACGTTCGGACTTGATACGCAGTATCTATAAAAAACATTCTACTGTTTCAGGCAAACTTCTTGGAGGAATTGTCGGAGCCCGAGACTACAAGGAAGGCGAACTGGAGGAATGGGCAGAGCATTTTTACTCCTGTACTGGATGCCGACGTTGTGCGACATATTGCCCGTTCGGGATCGATAATTCAGTAATAACAAGAAAAGGTCGGAGTATTGTAGATAAGTTCGGCCTGACACCTAAAACCATGCAGAAAATAGTGCAGATCTCACTGGAGACATGCAACACCGACGGCGCTTCACCTGAGGCCTTCAAGGCAGCTATTGAATTTCTGGAAGAAGAGATGAACGACGAGCACGGGATCGACATTAAGATCCCCGTGGACCAAGTAGGTGCTGAATACTTCTATGTTCCCCCCTCAGGAGATGTATTAGTCAACTCTGAAGCCACCACGGGTGTTGCCAAGGTCTTCTATGTACTAGGGATGCAAGATAAATGGACTATGAGCTCAAAATGCTTTGACGGAGCCAACTATGGACTTTTCACAGGTAACGATGCTAATATGAAAGCTGACAACAAGCCTTATGTCGAGGAAGCTAAGAGGCTTGGTTGTAAAGTCTTGTTTATGGGAGAATGTGGCCACGCTTACAGGGTGATGAAGATGATGATGGAGCCTGGAAAATGGTGGGGTGATCTTCCATTTAAAATCATAAACTGCATGGAATTTACTGCTGATAAAATCAAGGCCGGTAAACTCCAATTCGATAAGAGTAAGAATTCTCAACCTGTGACTTATCACGATCCTTGTAACTTTGGTCGTTCATGTAACATCGTTGAAGAACCACGAATCATTCTCGAAGCCTCCTGCCAGGACTTTAGAGAAATGTACCCAAACAGAGGGGAAAACTGGTGTTGTGGTGGTGGTGGTGGTCTTTCTGCTATGGACGACATTTATGATTTCAGGATGAATGTTTCCGGAAAGAAAAAAATGGATCAGATACGTGCAACCGGAGCAAAATATGTTGCAACAGCTTGCTCGAATTGTAAACGCCAGTTAAGCCAGCTTATGGAATATTACAAGGAAGACATCTCTGTCGGGGGCGTCCACGATATGTTGTCCCGCGGAATCATAATAAACGGTAAAGCTGCAGATCGAAAGGAATATTAGGATTAACGTAAAGGAAATGATTAATAACCCATAAAGTTGTCATCACCGGATAGATATATTTTATGCCTCGCGCTTAAGAATCCTCTTAATGTTTCTAACAGTAAACCTGTTCGGTTATACAATATCCTTGTAATTACAATTAGTTCCAGAAATTTCCTGAACCGAATGCAGGTTGTACTGAAAACACATTCAGTGCTCGGGGGAATCAGCAGTCGGAATGATGGCTAGGTGTTAGCAAGACCTGTAAGATAGATTAGCTTTGGACAAGCGCTCAACATAGTCATTAGACCGGCCAACGTTATTCTTTACACAGAAGAAAACTCCTTTTGCTTGAGCGGCGAATCTTATGAGTTTCGCCAGTCCAGCAACTGCTTAGGCAAGGTATCATGAAGCACTTGATAAGTGCATCCTCAGAGACATCTCAAATAACAAATGGGACTGCTATATTCCTAATCAAATTTATTATGTCAACAGTTCAGACTAGACGCCTCTGCCTTTATAAGATATCTAAGTATTTATTGTAACTTACAAAGCAACTAAACGTTGGTTTGATCTTAAAGAGGTCTTTAGGATAGAAAGGTTAAAATGGAAAGACACATTATGCGATGTGGCAGAGGAAAAGAGTATAAGCTGGATCGACACGGTTTTCTGGACCCTCCTCACCAGTGGGATGAGAACTTTGCCAATTGCATGGCAAAGAAGCTAGGCATTCCTAGAGGCCTGACAGAGGAACATTGGAAGTTCATTCGATACTTGCGGGAAAAGTTTATCGAAGAGGGAACCGTGCCAGTTGTGGTTCTCGCCTGTGCTGAAAATGGTCTCAAGCTAAGCAAGCTTCGAGCGCTTTTCCCAACAGGCTATCATCGTGGTGCATGCAAGATTGCAGGAATCAGCTATGCTTTTATGTACAAAATCAACATCTGGCTAACATACGAAAGTTACACGGCTTTAAAAGATAAATATAAATTGGACCCTACAGGTTTTCTTGAGAACTTTGAAGAGTGGGACGAAGATTTTACACTGCATATCGTTAATGAATGGAATCTGCCGAATGGCCTAACAGACAGGCACCGGCATGTAATTATTTTTCTACGTGAATATTATAAAAAAACGAAAAACATCCCGACCATATTCAAGACATGCAGCGCAAACAATATGAGTCTCGATGAACTACACGAGTTGTTTCCTGAAGGATATCGTCGAGGTGCTTGCCGTATTGCTGGATTACCTTTTTTCGCTTAACCCTAAGAATATATACACCATGAAAACCACCGTCATTATCGGCTCATACAATGCGCAAACCATTATGAACAAAGGGCTAAGATTCTTTAATGATAAACGAAGAAACTCATAATAAGATTTTTCAGGCAATGTCTGGTACAAAGGAACCAACAGATATGGGCCTTGGACTATTCTTCGTGAAGGAAACAGCTTTGGGACACGGATAAACTAAACGAGAATCTAAAGAGGACAAAGGTTTATGCTTCAGAATCTGGTCATCAATTAATAACCTAATGATCAAGTTTTACAGTACGAATATAATCCCGCATTATTGAGAACTATCGTCCTCATTTGACATCTGCGATAAAATACCTTTCTTAACAACATCTGCTAATGTAGTGGATTCCAAGTAGTTCTTTATAACCTTACTAAGCTTGGTCCAAGTTGGAATTGCCAGACATTCGTCAGATCGATAGCATAATCTTACATCCTTAACACAATCAACAAGGGACATATCTCCTTCAACAGAGTATAGTATATCAGCCATAGTAATTTCCGAGGGATGACGAGCAAGTTTATATCCACCATTTTTCCCCCTAGTAACCACTACCAATCCGGCAATTTTCAGACCGCTCATTAATTGAGTCAGGTATTTTTTAGAAATGCCCTGATTTTTCTCGATATCTCTTAAAGAAAAAGGCTTTCTTCCATGATGAAGTGCCAATTCAATCATCGCCCGCGTAGCATATCTTCCTCTACAAGAAAGTCGCATTTAAACCTAAATCTCCTTATTTATATAGAAAGATTCGTTCCATCACAAAACGGGACGCGTGCATCATATAAGGCTACCCTACCACTCTGTTAAAGCACTCTATCCCCTTACCGGATGGTAAAACCATTCTAAATGCCCTAACTCCTCTTTCCTAATTCTCTCAGAATATTAATTAAGGTAATTAGCTTAGTATACATTTAATCTAAAAAAATGCCCACCCAAACTTTATATTTTAGAATAGCCGAATAATTATTTTTTCATTTCTTTTTCAGTGCATATATCCTGCATTTATTTGTAAAAGTTAACATCTTCAGGCAAGATTTAATAAATGGTGAGGCTAAAATCAAGGCTTTCATGACACATCCGTTAATTGATAAAAATGTAGCTCCATCCACGCAGAACCAGGCCATGAACGCGCTGGTTTTCTTATTTATATAACCATGTGTGTGTTGAAACAACCCCTTGACCAGGGAATTAATGCAGATCGGGCGCAGATCGGGCATCCAGAAAGATTAATATCCCCGTGGTTATGAACAGGGGAAGAGGTGGCAAAGATCATTGCCCCCATGGAAGGAATTCCGCAGTTGGTTGTTAAATTATTATTTTATGGAAGCGGCCTGCGAATCAGGGAGGCTATGTACAAGACATAGATTATAATTTCAAAAAAATCACTGTTCGCTCAGGCAAGAGCGGAAAAGATCGGGTCATGACTCTCCCGACTTCAGTAGTTCCATTACTTCAGAATCATCTCTCAAAAGTTCTGGTGATACATAATCAATAAGACGGTTCAGGGAATACTCAAATGTGCCGGGGAGGATTTGTTTCTCGAAATGGACGGGAATAAATTTACCTTATCCCTATGAATAGGGCTTTAACGTGCCATGCAACACCTCGGTAAATGATTATGCGGTTAGCAACGTGAATGTCGCCTTAACATTACGATATAAATTGCGTGGTTACAATTATTTTACCTCTGTATTACCCTTTTTCTGCAGGATAAACACCGCTGCTGTGGGGCGCGGCTTCTTGCGCGTCGCACAGCAGCGGTGTTTTATCTTTCATATTTTGTCAATCGCAGCATTTGTTATGATGAATACCTGTTAATTTTTTTTCTATATTTTTGCATCCGGCACTTTTCATCAGATCAATGTTATCGTTCCACTCCATAAAAAAGCGGTCGACTGCACATTGCAAAGATTGCTCTCCCCTGCACGGAAGAGATTCAAACCCACTCCAACCTTCTGTAGAGTTATACCGGTTAACAAGTGTGGTATTATGAAATTTTGAAATTACATTTTGAAGTATCGCAAGGTTTACCTCTGAACTGTTTTTGTCTTCCAGTGCTTCAGATTCCTTTGTTTGATAGTCTTGGCGGAAAGTTGCGAGTTCTTGATTTTTTTGTTCAATCTTCATTCTAACCTTCTGCAATTCAGTTTTTATGTCATCGTTCTCATAAATAGCAGACATAAGGCCGATCAACGAACCCAACCATAAAAATAATACAAAGATCATTGCAGCAAATATTAGAGGGGATAGTGTTATTGAATGATCTTCGTTAACGGTAATACGCTTTCCTCTCATATGTTTTCCTCCCTGAGATTAACTGAAGCAGAATCATTGATTGACAACTGAATTTGCCTTACCTTAGTATCTTCGATTTTGTTATTATTCGTAACATTTGAGAATGCCATATGTCAATCCCTAAGAACAGGAAACTGCTTGACGGAGTCCGGAATGTAATAAGGTCAATGAGGCATTATCATGGGCAGTAAAATCTTGAACAAAATAACGAAGAATTTCCCGGAAATTTCGCTCCGAAATTTTACTGCACTCTTGACGATTTATTAATAGCATAGTGGAAACGTAGCACATTTTTTCTAGGCCACTTCATTCTATCTAGCTTAGGCCTTCGCAAAACAGAGGAAATTGGATTCAGAAGGCACGAATTAAAGAATTTTCGGTGTCACCGTCACCATGCCGTCGCAGTGCAGCGCTGGTAAAGGCAATGTCTGAGAGCGTAAGCGCGAGTTGTGACTTTGCAGCGAAGCGAGGCGTGCATGGTCGAAAAAGATTTTTGAGCGCCGATGAATACAATTTTTAAAGCTCTTTACCTGGTAGAGTTTTCGTTTAATTTATCGTTAGCAGTACAGAAAAACCAAAAGAGCCGTTCTCTGATAAATAGACAGTAGAACGGCTCTTTTGAAAAATTTGCTTCTTGAAGTAATGCTTCCTAATGGTTACCTGACAGTTTGAGCAGTGTGCATCACTCAATCATGCTCCAAGTTAACCTGAAGAAAAGCGCTTTTACTATTCTTTTTGAGCTGCGTATGCCATCTCTGTTTCCTTTACTCCGGCGTGCTCAGAACGCATCTGGCGGTTAACGTCTTTTATCATGTAACCGCTGGCTACCATGAACCAGACAATCCAAGGAGAATAAGGTATCCAGTATGCCAGTGCGCCGTACCAACAGAAAAGACCTGAATGGGTGAATGCCATACCGGTGATTAAAAGATAGAGGGTCCCTGCTAGAATCGACCACCAGGCAATCCATCTAGGAAATAGTGGCTGGGGTCTCTTATCCATCAGGAAGCAAATACCAAATGCATAATTTTGAACTGTCGTCAGGGCATAGGTCATATCGAAACACAACCATGACATGCCGTTAATTGTCCGCATGATTTCCGGACTTGTATCAGGAAAATAACTTACTGCAAGCCACATCCCCAGAGGAAATGAAAGTACAGCGACAGTCAAGGTGCCGCCTATAATCTGAATAACCGCCAACAGTGGAAATTTGCCTTCAACTTCAGCCATTTTCAGTCCCACGTATGCCGTCCATGGTATATGAAAAGAGGCACCTATCATCGTTATAGCGACGCCGAAAATATAAAATGAGCGGTTCGCATCCATCCATTCTGTGATCTGCTCAAGAGAAAACCACGGCTGTATAGGATACCAGAAGTGCCCAAAGCCGTACCAGAAGACAATGAAAAATATTCCATAAAAAATACCGCACCATATAGCTATCTTTGAGATTAACCACTGGGCTCTTTGCGTCATAACAATTCCTCCTCTCGATTTGTTTAAAGTTTTCCCGGTTAGCAACTTGAAAACAAAATGAATTACGCGCGGCTAAAACGTCTTTCGCAACATGTTCCAGGATAATAGGTGTTGCCTGCGACATAGGAACGACGCGTTTCGTGATTACCAAAAAGATTGGGGGGCCTCGCCCGAGTCTATGAAAGCTCATTCCGGGTGTAGAACCCATGGGGGGGCTTCGAGTCCGTGTCGCCATCGTAACAGTAAACACACTCGAGGACGATGAAAGGAACGAGAATGACGATTGGGTGCCGAATTGCAGCTGCTGAACCAAACGCTTGATGCTATACCTGCAATTTGGTTTATACTTCACACCCTGCCGGGTAGACCACATTACCAAACTTCAAAGTCCCTCTTTCTTCGCCGTCGCCCTCGTCTTCACGTTCCCTGAGGTGTCCTTAACCCTCCTATAAGAAAACGATACGACATTGATGTGATCGACATGGACACTGATACTGTTTGGTTGAAATGTTTATTTGGTGAGAAATTGTTTCTTTGTGTACGTAGTATAGAAGAAAGTTTTCTTGGATGTCAAGACAATTTTCTTCCAAAATTTACAGTAAGGTTAGTTCTTTAATTCACTTTCATCCACTTTTCACATTTAAATAAAGAAAAAATTTACTGAATAGTCACTTTGAATTTTTAAAATTATAAACCACAGTAGTATCATCTTGCCTGGAAAGTAAGACACTTCCCGTTAGAATGCACTTCCACCGTTGACATCTCAGGCAGCCCGTCTTTCATAATCATCCTCCCCACTTCCGTTTCAATATGTTTCTGCAGGAATCTTTTTACGGGTTTTACTCCATATTCGGGCATATATGCCGAATCGAAAATGAATACCTTTGCCGCATCGGTCAGTTCGATCCCAATACGCCTTCCGGCAAGTCTTTTTCTTATGTCATTCAATGCAATGTCTATAATCCCAATTACCTCATCTAAGACAAGCGGTTTGAACATGACTATATCATCGATCAGGTTTAAAAAATCAGGTTTAAAATGCATTTTCACCTCTTTCATCACTTCATCCCTGACTTCTTCGTTTATTCCCGCGCAATTATTACTGATACTGCCATGAAAGGTATCGCATCCGACATTTGAGGTCATTATTATGACTGTATTCTTGAAGTTAACTGTCTTGCTCTTATTGTCGATAATCCTGCCGTCGTCAAGTATCCGCATAAGCAAAGTGAATACATCACTGTGAGCCTTTTCAATATTCTCTAAAAGTATCACGCAGTAGGGTTTTCTTTTCACCGCCTCGGTAAGCTGCCCCCCTTCAGCGTATCCCACAAATCCCGGAGGTGCTCCTATAAGCCTTGACACGCTTTTTGCGTCCGTGTACTCACTCATATCCAGGTTAACAATATTTTCATCGGTGCTGAACAGGGCTTCAGAAATGGCTTTTGCAAGCTCGGTCTTCCCAACACCTGTAGGCCCCAGGAATATAAAAGACCCTATTGGTTTATTCACATCCTTCAGGCCGGACCTTGCCCTGATTATGGCGTCTGCTACCGTGGCAACCGCTTCACTCTGTCCGATAACCCTTTTATTCAGGACATCTTCAATTTTAAGAATCTTTTCCTTATCTTTTTCCATAATCCTGCTGATAGAGATCCCGGTCCATTTTGAAGCTACCTCAGCAATCTCTTCCTCCCTGACCTCTTCCTTCAGAAGAAGCATGCTCCTGTCTTCGGAAGACTGCCTTTTTTGCTCTTCCTCCAGCTTTCTCTCAAGCTCCGGAAGTTTTACACGCTGAAGCTCCGCAAGCTCGTTCAAATCGTACTTCCTTTCAGCTTCTTCAATATATCTCCTGACATCTTCTATCTGCTGTTTAAGCTCTTTTACCTTTTTAATGTTGGCCTTCTCATAGTCCAACTGTTTTTTCATGGCATCAGCTTTTTCTCTAAGAACGCCCAGATCCTTTTCCAACGGTTTAATTTTCTGCTCTGCAGAGCTGTCGGTTTCCTTCTTCAGAACTGCTCTCTCAATCTCGAGCTGCATTATCTTTCTGCTTATCTCGTCAAGCTCGGCAGGCATGCTGTCTATTTCTGTCCTTATCATAGCTGCTGCTTCATCCATCAAGTCGATAGCTTTATCGGGAAGAAATCTGTCGGTTATATACCTGTTTGAAAGCATGGCAGCTGCTATAATTGCGTTATCAGTAATTCTGACTGCGTGATGAATCTCAAACCTCTCTTTTAACCCCCTCAGGATGGAAATTGTATCATCAACGGTGGGCTCCTCTACCATTATAGGCTGGAATCTCCTTTCAAGCGCAGCATCCTTTTCAATGTGCTTGTATTCCTCTGTCGTTGTGGCTCCTATACAGTGTAGCTCACCTCGTGCCAGCATCGGCTTCAGTATGCTCCCGGCATCCAGAGCACCTTCAGCCTTTCCGGCTCCCACGATATTGTGAATCTCGTCGATAAAAAGGATAATACTATCCTGGGCTTTTTCTACCTCATTAAGAACATCCTTAAGCCTTTCCTCAAAATCTCCCCTGTATTTTGTGCCTGCCACAAGCGAACCAATATCCAGCGCATATATTGTTTTTTCCTTAAGCCCCTCGGGGACATCCCCCCTTAAGATTCTCTGTGCAAGCCCTTCAACAATTGCAGTTTTTCCCACTCCGGCCTCACCTATGAGAACTGGATTATTTTTGATTTTCCTTGAAAGTATCCTGATTACCCTCCGTATTTCCGCGTCTCTGCCTATTACTGGATCCAGCTTTCCTTTCCATGCCAGATCCACAAGATCCCTTCCGAATCTGTTCAATGCTTCAAATGTCGCTTCATCAGGATCTTTTGAGGTTATCCTCTGGTTTTTTCTGAGATCCCGGAGAACAGTCATAAAGTTCTCCAGGCTGATCTCATAACGCTTGAAAATCTCTCTGGTGGGAGTGTTCCGCTCCTTTAGTAATACTATATATATATGTTCAAGCCCTATGTATTTATCCATAAAATTCTTTACTTCATCCTCTGCAAGGAGAAAAATTTCTTCAAACCTCTTAGTTGGATTCAGGAATAAGTCACCTCCTACTAAGCGTCCCTTGGGAAGCTTCTTAAATCCTTTCTGGATATCCTTATACATAAGCTGCACATTTTTCCCCATCATTCCCAAAAGTCTGGGTATCATGCCATCCTCCTGGCTTAATAGAGCCAGATGCAGATGCTCTCCATCAACCCTCTGATGTTTGTATTCCCTTGAAATCCTTAGTGCACTGTGTACAGCTTCTTTTGTTTTATTCGTAACTCTGTCCAAATTCATCGTATCGCTCCTTGCCAAGAAAAATTAACATCTAAGCTTTTTCAGTTTCTCATGCAATTATCTTTATTCGCCGCTCAACTTTTATTCCCAAAAATCAGGCAGGATGATCTCATCAAAAAACCTCTCTCTTTTTCCGTAAGGTCCGAAGTAACATTTCGAAGTATGGATTACTACCGGAAGTATTGGACTTAAATCATATACGAGTTACACTACACCCGTATGCAGATTGCATCTAATCTGCATACGGGTGTAGTGAACTTTTCTGTTTGATGAGAAATTACTTTTTTGTGTGGAAAGTATAGGGAAAGGCATTCTTGTCTGTCAAGGCAATTTTCTTATCAAATCCCCTTCCTCAGTCTCCTATTTAGGGAGTGGAGCCGGCAGAGAAGCTCTCTGGAGCAGGGTCACCCTCTCCCTGAGCTTGTCTGCTATCGCCTGATAATCCAATCCCTTGTTATCATCCGGAGTTAATGGCTCTCCGAATATAACACTGACCTTCTTAAACCTCATCACCCATGTTCCTCTGGGTAATACATCAACAGAGCCTTCTATGTAAGTGGGAATTAAAGGTATTTTCAGCTCCCCGGCCAGGATGCCAACCCCTTTCTTGAAAGGCATTATTCTGCCATCTACGGATCTGCCCCCTTCGGGAAATACGACAAGCGCCCTGCCTTCTTTCAAAACATAGGCAGATGCCTGAAGTGATTCAGAAAGACCTGAATTTGCATCTATGGTAATAATGTGTCCCCACCTGGCAAGTCTCGAGGTCACCACCCCACGGTAAAAACCACGGAAACCGACGATGTGCAACTTTGAAAACATCTTCCTGAGCACAGCGCTAATTATAAATCCATCTATATAACTTGCATGATTTGGAGCAATAATACAGGCTCCTTCAGCCGGAATGTTTTCTATCCCCTCCACCTCAAGTCTCAGGAAAAGGCGGGCGAAAAGGTGAATAACCCATAAAACAAAGCGAAGAGCAGTATCACTTACTATCCCCTTCTTCAGGCCTAACCTCTCTACCATTTCCTCGGGGGATTGACTAAGTATTTCAGCCCAGGACAATGATTTCCTGAAAGTCTCTACGCCCGAGACACCATCTGTATATTCTATCATCCTTAGAATAACATCCCTTACAGTAGCAACCTCTGATGGAAAGGATGCGGGTAATGCTATGCCAAGACTGCTTTCCAGAGCTACCATAAGCTCTACCATTCCGAGGGAGTCTATCCCCAGGTCCATCTCCAGATGGGAACCACCCAAAATCTTCCGCTTGGTTATCACCGACAGTACCCGAAAGACCACCTTGCCGGCATCTGATTCCATAAGCATCTGTTCTTCATCGGATATGGGTAGTTCCTCTGTTATCGCAGTCGATTCCGCTTCAACTACCATGAACCTTTTTATCTTGCCGAGATGGGTTCTGGGAAACGGTTCCTTTAAGATACCAAAATCGGTAGCACGGCTATAGGGAGGCAGTGTGGCCGAGAGCTTTTCCATCTGCCATCTTATTGCCTCATTTATATTGCCGATACCATCGGCAGAAATCTTCTCCATGTTTGGAAATACGAGGGCCTTGATACCCACAAAGCTTTCCGGATGCGAGGGATCGGGAATGCCGGTAATACAGACCTCTTTTATATACGGGCTTTGGAGATAATGATTTTCCACGTCCTCCGGGTAGATGTTCTTTCCGGAGTTCAAGACAATGACTTCTTTAGTTCTCCCCGTAATAAAGAGAAAACCATCGGAGTCAAGACAGCCAAGATCGCCTGAATGGAACCACCCCCTTCTTATAACCTCGGACGTAGCCTCATGATTCCTATAGTAGCCCTTCATAAGATTGGGGCCTTTGATGACAATGTCTCCCACACCTTCCGTATCAGGGTTGTCTATCCTTATCTCAACTCCCTCTACAGCTTTACCAACCGAACCTATCCTCTTTTTCCCCGGTAAATTGAAGGTCACTACCGGAGATGTCTCCGTAAGACCGTAACCTTCAAAGATTGTAAACCCAAGCGCTTCCATATCAGATAAGATGCAGGGGTCAAGCCTTGCCCCACCACTGGTGAAGAATCTTAGCCCTGGTCCAAACTCACGTTGGATCCTTTTAAATATATACTTTCCCATATTAAAGCCTGTACTGCGCCTTACCCATCCTGCAACACTAAATAAAAGTCCGGTAATTA
>JBAZOY010000055.1:0-16252 GCA_041648505.1 Syntrophales bacterium
GACATTTTGCCGGTGTCGTTGGCTGGGATGCCTTAAATATCTACTTTGCTCCCTACCTGACGGCAATGAGCGACAACGAAATCAGGCAATTTGCCCAAATGCGTGTCTATGATTTTTCTCAATTGACCTCGGCCAGAGGGGGACAATCTGTATTCACCGATATTCATCTCTACTGGGAAGTGCCTGAACATTTTGCAGATGTCCCTGCGATTGGGCCGGGTGGTAAATTTACCGGCAAGACCTACAAAGACTACATGACATATGCTCAAAAGTTTGTCTGGGCTATTTTCGAGGTCTTCAAAGAGGGGGATGCCACGGGGAGGCTTTTTATATTTCCCAGACCTATTATCCACATAACGGAAAAGTTCTTTCAAACACCGGGACATGAAGATTTTCTCAATCTTATCTGCGATGTAGCCGCGGAAAAAGGAAACACCTGTTTTGTATTTGAAAGGGATAAAAAGGTTAAAATGATATGCGGTTGTTCAATACCGGAAGAGGGAGATGGTCTCGTAAATGATATCAAAACTCCCTGGAAGTTAAGGTGTTTCACCATTCAGAATGTAAGCCTGAATCTTCCCAGGCTTGGTTATAAAGCCGAAGGGGACAATGTCAAATTGTTTTCCATGCTCTCAGAATTGATGGAGCTGGCAGCAAAGGCCCACAGTCAAAAAAAAGATTTTATGGAAAAATTACTTTCCTACGGTGACATGGGGCCCCTCTCAATGCTTGCCATAAACAGAGATGGTTCACCTTATCTTAGAATGGACAGAGCATCCTATCTCATAGGAATGGTTGGGCTCAACGAACTTACACAAATCTATACCGGCAAACAATTGCACGAATCCGCAGACGCCATGAGTTTTGGATTAAAGATAATCGAATCTATGAAGAAACAAGCTGATAAGCTCAGTCAAAAATATGGGATGCGGTTCATCCTCGAACAGACACCAGCAGAGACCACGGCTTATCGTTTTGCGCGACTGGATCTGAAATATTTTTCCCCGAAGGCGGGATACTTTGTCAAAGGTGACCTGGCAAGAGGAGAGATATACTACACAAATTCTACTCATTTGCATGTGTCGGCTCCCGTGAGTCCGTTCACGCGCGTGGAGATGGAAGGGCGTTTTCATCCCCTCATCAATGGGGGGACTATCACCAACGTGTGGCTGGGAGAGTCCCTTCCTTCCAAAGAGTCTCTCGCTATGTTCGTCATTAAGGTTTTCAAAGACACTAAGAACACCCAGATTACCTTTTCTCCTGAATTTACAACATGTCTCGCATGTGACAAAACCTTTAGAGGTATAAAAGAGGCCTGTTCATTCTGCGGCTCAAGAGATGTAGAGGTAATTGCCAGGATTACCGAATATTTTAGCAACAGGTCCGGATGGAACAGAGGCAAACTGGCGGAATTGAGAGACAGGAGGCGGGATTTAAATTTACTCCAGGGATTAATCGACTAACCGCCTTGACATGAAGTGTTTGGATTACTATATTAGGAAAGATGGAAGATTATATTGTAAAAATATTCAAGGAAAGCTCTCAGCTTAAAGAGATATTTGTCAATGAGAATCTAAGCAAGATTGTCAATGTTGTCGAGGTGGTGACAGGTGCCTTAAGCGGAGGGAATAAGATATTAATCTTTGGAAATGGCGGTTCTGCAGCGGATGCCCAACATCTGGCTGCAGAATTTATAAACCGGTTCATCATAGAAAGGCCACCACTTCCCGCAATAGCTTTAAGCACTGATACTTCCGTTATTACAAGTATCGGTAACGATTATGACTTCTCGGAAATATTCAGCAAACAAATTAAGGCAATAGGACAGGCAGGAGATATAGCTTGGGGAATTAGTACCAGCGGAAATTCTCCGAATGTCATAAAGGCATTGGAGACGGCAAAAAAGATTGGTATGCTTACCATCGGCGTGACGGGAAAAGATGGGGGGGCGGTAGCGCAGATGGTGGATTACTCTCTAAATGTTTCGTCCAACAGTGTACCCCGCATTCAGGAAGTGCAAATTACATTAGGACATGTGATATGTGAAATGGTGGACCTTAAGCTGTTTCAGAAACCGGATATAAAATAGTAGCAATAATCCATAGTTCACAGAGGCACAGTTGAACACTGCCAATGAATAACAGTAACCAGTTATAAGATAAATAGCATGCCAAAAGAAGAATTAAAAAAAGACGCAACAACCGATAAGACGTTGAATTATCAGGAAAAAGCGAAAAAAGTAGAGTCGCAGCCCAAGGAAAAGAGTGAAAATTTGTTGATCAGACTCGAGGAGAAGGAAAGAGAAGCCGCTGAAAACTTTGACAAATATATGCGCGCTGTCGCAGACCTGGAAAACTATAAAAAGCGCGCAGGAAAAGAGAAGTCTGAACTTGTAAAATACTGCAATGAAAATCTTATCAGAGATATCTTGCCGCTCGCAGACAGCCTTGAGAGGGCCTGCAAACATGCCTGCAATTCTGACGACTTCGAGGCTTTTAAAACCGGGCTTAAACTGGTTCAGGAGCAACTGGACTGTTGTCTGGAAAAACACGGTGTAGAAAAAATTGAAGCCATGGGCAAAGACTTTGACCCTAATATCCATGAAGCCTTATTTCAGGCAGACGCCGAAGAACATGAGGATAACAAAGTAATTGATGAAATTGAAAAGGGTTATCTGTTGAACAGCCGATTACTGAGACCAGCCAAGGTTTCTGTTGGTAAGAGTACGAAACATAACGATTAAGGAGGACAGATAATGGGGAAAATAATAGGGATTGATTTAGGAACGACAAATTCCTGTGTCGCCATAATGGAGGCAGGAGATCCCGTTGTAATAGCTAACCAGGAGGGAAGTAGAACCACACCTTCTATGGTTGCCTTAACGGAAAGCGGCGAAAGACTGTTGGGACAGGTCGCTAAGCGACAGGCGGTAACAAACTCGGAAAATACCGTCTATGCTGTAAAGAGACTCATCGGACGGAAATTTTCCTCCAAAGAGATTCAGTACGACGCTAAGGTCTGTTCTTACAAAATCACAGAGGCAAAAAACGGTGATGCACAGGTTACCATAAGGGGGAAAAACTACTCTCCGGCAGAGATATCAGCCATGATTCTCACGAAAATGAAGCAGACCGCCGACGATTATCTCGGGGAGAAGGTAACCGATGCGGTCATTACCGTGCCGGCCTATTTTAACGATTCTCAAAGACAGGCCACCAAAGACGCGGGCAAGATTGCCGGCTTGAACGTCTTAAGGATCATCAATGAACCGACGGCGGCAGCTCTTGCCTATGGTCTTGATAAGAAGAAGGACGAAAAGATTGCCGTTTTTGACCTGGGAGGGGGGACATTTGATATCTCCATTCTCGAACTTGGGGAAGGGGTCTTTGAAGTCAAAGCGACGAACGGTGATACCCATCTCGGGGGAGAAGACTTTGACCAGAGGCTGATCGATTATCTGGCTACTGAATTCAAGAAAGACCAGGGAATTGATATCAGAAATGACAAGATGGCCTTACAAAGGCTCAAGGAAGCAGCGGAGAAAGCTAAAATGGAACTTTCCACCTCTCTGGAAACAGATATCAACCTTCCCTTTATTACCGCCGACGCCTCAGGCCCCAAACACATGAATCTCAAAATGACAAGGGCTAAAATGGAGTCTTTGGTGGAGGATCTGATTGAAAAAGTGGTGCCGCCATGCAGGACAGCTCTTAAGGATGCCAATCTTACACCCGGAGAGATAGACGAGGTAATACTCGTTGGGGGAATGACCCGTATGCCCAAGGTTCAGCAAAGGGTTAAAGAACTCTTTGGGAAAGAGCCACATAAGGGAGTCAACCCCGATGAAGTGGTGGCCATCGGTGCGGCGATCCAGGCCGGCGTTTTAGGCGGTGATGTAAAAGATGTCCTGCTTCTAGATGTAACGCCTCTCTCACTCGGTATTGAGACTCTCGGCGCTGTAATGACGAAACTGATCGAGAAGAACACTACCATTCCGACCAAAAAAAGCCAGATATTTTCGACGGCAGCGGATAATCAACCGGCGGTAAGCATCCACGTTATTCAGGGAGAACGCTCGATGGCAGCAGATAACAGGACATTGGGAAGGTTTGAGCTGGTTGGTATCCCCCCTGCGCCAAGAGGAATACCCCAGATAGAAGTGACCTTCGACATTGATGCTAATGGGATTGTTCACGTATCGGCTAAAGATCTGGGCACAGGGAAAGAACAGAGTATCAAGATCACCGCATCGAGTGGATTGTCTGAGGAAGAGATAGAAAAGCTGGTCAAAGAAGCAGAGGCGCATACGGAAGAAGATAAAAAGAAAAAGGAACTGATTGAAGCCAGAAATAAGGCGGATTCTATGCTTTACAGTTCGGAGAAAAACATTAAAGAATTTGGTGATAAGGTAGATTCTGCAGAGAAAGGCAAGATTGAAGAAGCTATCGCTGGTCTCAAGAAAGCCATGGAAGGTGATGACATCGATGCCATCAAGGCAGCCGAGGAGAAATTGACCACCGCATCGCACAAACTTGCTGAAGCCATGTACGCTAAAACTGCTACGGAACAGCCTGGAGCGGACAACTACAGTGGCCCGGAAGCAGGAGAGCATGAAGGAGCCGCGCGGAAAGAAGAAGATGTCGTTGATGCGGACTTCGAAGACGTAAAGTAATTGTCTTAGTGAGTATTTTCTGAATGCCCGGCCTTTCCCATAAGCTGATTTCCGGGCATTTTTATATCGTTCAGAAGTAAATCAGTACACCATCTGACTCAGCAAAAGCTCTGACAATTCTATACATAGTTGTTCAAAAATATTTTTTATATGCATACGCGTTCTCTCGCTTCGCTGCAAAGTCATGGTACCAAAAACTCTTTAATTCGCGTCTTCTGAATCCAATTTCCACTATGCTGCAAAGGTCTAGCAGAGTTATTCTTGGGAGTTAGGAGCATGCCAAACCGCTTGACAAAAGACATTTCCCTTGTTATTTTAATTTGTTTTGTGTCCCTCATCATTCCTCTATTACCATCTGAACACTCGTTTCTATCCCTTGCAGATGAGCAGAATACGGAAAGAGGGAAAAAGGGCCATAACTTTTCCCTGGGGGACTGTTCCGTAACACTTCTTAAAAACAGGGAGTATTTTCCCGTCCTTTCCGCGGCAATCGACAATGCTCGAAAGGAAATCATGATATCCTTTTTTCTGTTCAAGACCGATGCATATCCACATAATTATCCAACGATAATTATGGAACATCTGATAGAGGCTGCAGGCAGAGGGGTCAAGGCGGTAGTGATCCTCGAAAAGGGCACTGATGACTCCTCCGGGGTTAATGCACACAATCAGGACACTATGGTAAAATTAAAGAAGGGAGGAGTGGAGGTTTATTTCGATTCTATACAAACCACCACCCATACCAAACTGGTGGTTATAGACAGGAGATATACCTTTGTAGGAAGTCATAATCTGACGCATTCCGCCCTGAAATACAATAATGAACTTTCCGTTTTGATTGATTCGGCTCCGGTGGCTGAAGATGCGGCAAGTTACATCAACTCTCTCTATCCGTAAAAGGAAAGATAGACAATGCCACCGGTCAAGGGAGACAGAATCATGAGATTTCTTCTGACAAACGATGACGGTATATATGCAAAGGGTTTGAGTGCCTTGTATCAGGAGCTTTCAAAGGATGCTGACTGTTTAATTGTAGCTCCTGAAGTCGAACAGAGCGCTGTAGGCCATGCGATCACTATTTTCCGCCCTCTGATGGTAAGAGAAGCGAAAAAGAACGGAAATTTCCTTGGATATTCTGTAACGGGAACACCGGCAGACTGTGTCATGATCGGTATCAGGGAACTATCCGAACAACCTGTAGACCTGGTTATATCGGGAATCAATCTCGGCCCCAATGTGGGGATCAATGTGATCTATTCGGGCACTGTATCTGCGGCAACCGAAGGAGCTATCATGGGTATACCTTCCATAGCATTGTCTCTCGATACCCAAAGAGATCCGGACTTTACATTTGCCGCAAGGTTTGCCCGAAAAATGGCAAAATTCATGGTAAAACACAATCCCCTGAACAACATTCCCCTGAATATCAATATCCCCGCTCTGCCCGAAGATAAGATCAAGGGAATTGTAGTAACAAAACAGAGCAGGACACGTTTTATAGAAACCTTTGAGAAAAGGGTAGATCCGAGAGATAATATCTATTACTGGTTGGCGGGTGAAACACAAATTCCCGATGAGGAAGAAATGAATTCAGATGTCTCTGCACTCTCCAGAGGCTTGATTTCCATCACACCGATTTATTATGATTTGACCCGATATGATGTCCTGTCTGATTTGAACGCCGGGATAAAAGCGCACTTCAGGAATGCCCTTTGAAACCGTATTTCTTGAGTTTATAGCGTAGCATACGCTCACTGATCCCAAGAATATCGGCAGCCTTAGTTTGGTGGTCACCCGCCCCTTCCATTGCTTCAAGGATCAATTTCCGTTCTAAATGTTCCACCGATCCACGGAGCAAACCTTCCCCCTTTTTCTGACCGGGGGAAGGATAAATCGAGTCGCTCCTGAAAGGAAGATCAGCCACTGTTATTACCGGCCCTCTCGATATTACAACCGCCCTCTCGATAATGTTTTCCAGTTCTCGGATATTACCTGGATAGTTATACTTCAAAAGAAGATCCCTCGCCTCGATGCTAATTCCGGTGATATTTTTGCCATTGGCCGTGGCAAATTGTCCCATAAAATGATCAATCAACAGGGGTATATCCTCTTTTTTATCTCTCAATGGGGGAATAACCATCACCACAACATTCAATCTGTAGAAAAGATCCTCTCTGAAAAGGCCATCTCTGATCATTGATTTCAGGTCACAGTTAGTGGCGCTGATAATCCGTACATCGGAATGTATCGTCTGATTTCCACCAACGCGCTGGAATTCACGTTCCTGAAGAAATCGGAGCAGCTTGACCTGAACAATAAGAGAAAGTTCTCCGACTTCATCCAAAAAAATAGTTCCACCGTCGGCTTCTTCAAATCTACCAATCCGTTTCGTTATTGCCCCGGTAAAAGCGCCTTTTTCATGACCAAAAAGTTCACTTTCCAAAAGACCCTCGGGTAACGCTCCACAGCTTACCGGGATGATAGGCTTTCTGGAACGGGGGCTGAGATTATGGATCAATCTGGCAAACAGTTCTTTACCGGAACCGCTTTCTCCCTGAAGGAGGACGGTAGCACGACTGGCCGCTACTCTTCCTGCCATATTTATCAGTGTCCCCATCTTAGGACTGCGATAAATGATTTTATCCGCCGTTACCCCTTTTTCTTTAAGTTCCTGCCGGAGGATCTCGTTTTCTCTAATAAGGGTACGCCGCTCCGAGACACGGGCAACAAGAATAAGAAGCTCTTCAAATTCAACCGGCTTGTTGATATAGTCTATAGCACCGGCCTTCATGGCATCAACGGCCGCCTCTATCGTCCCGTAGGCAGTAATGATCACCACATCTATCTCAGGATTAATACGCCTTACTTCTTGCAGAACCTGCATACCATCCATTCCCGGCATTTTATAATCGAGAAAGAGCAAATCGAAATGACCATGGAGGATACACCTTATGGCCTGCTCTCCATTTTCAGCCTCCGCAACTACGTGCCCCTCCTTAATCAGAAAATCTCGGAGCATTTTCCGTTGTGACTGGCCGTCCTCGACAACCAGAATATTCAATGGTCTTACACTCATGGTCAAATAACTCTGTCAGTTTACTATTATCAGTTGACCGTCCTTAATTATCCGTCGGTGAATAGCGAACGGCAGGCAACAAAATCTCAAAGGTTGTTCCTGAACCTTGCCGGCTAAAGACGCGAATTTTGCCTCCATGACCACGGATAATCTCATGGGCAAGAGATAATCCCAAGCCAAGTCCCCTTTCCTTTGTCGTATATTCAGGATTAAAAATCTGGTCAACCTCGGATGGGGTCATACCACACCCTGTGTCTGAGATTTTAATACCTAAACGGCGATTTCCCTCTGGTTTGACAGAAATAGTAACAGAACCTTCACCTGAAATTGATTCCACCGCATTCTTGATAAAGTTAAGCATAGCCTGCTGAAGCTTATCTATATCCATAGGAATAATCGCCGGATAGTTGCTCCACTTTGTCTGTATGGTGATACCTTTTGCGGCAGCCTCCTCTTGTATGAGGTTGGCAACTTTCTGTAAGAGATCTGTGATCGAATAATTTTGTATTTCAAGACGACGGCTCTTGGAGAAGGCAAGAAACTCTTCTATAATCCCGTTAAGACGTCTTATTTCATCGCGTATGACTCCGGTAAGAGTCTGGAGCTCCTCGGTCTTGCCTCCATCGGCTGGTATACATTCCCGCTTGAGCCTCTGACTGGCCATACTGATGGCATTGAGAGGATTTCGGATCTCGTGAGCCACACCGGCAGCAAGTTGACCAAGAGCAGACAACCTTTCCGCCTTCTCAATGCGCCTTTCCATTTCTACAATCCTCCTTAAGTGCTTGTTTTGGTTGTGGTAGAGTAGCCACATGAATAAAAAAGCGATTAAGACGATCAATGACGTAGAAACAAATATATTTCGTTTGTTTTCCTCTAAGATTTGATCCGTACCGCTCAGTTCCAGACCAAGCCTGGCTATCCCCACCACCTGGCCATTTAAATACAGGGGAGTCAGAATATCAAGGAGGTTTATATCATGGGAAGAAACTTTTCTGCTGACGATTTTTCTTTTACCGGCCAGTATTTGAGAAAATAGATAGACGCCCCCATCCTTCCACTTTTCCGGCACCCGTCCTGTACCGCCGAGTATCATCCCCCTTCGATCTGTAATCCTGATATAGCTCAATCCCTGTCCCTCGCCTAATTTCTCAAGGGCTTTTTCTACAGATACCTTCGCACTCCAATAACGCAGGCCATCGCTATCAAGGGCAATTACAATCGTCCCACTCCCATCCTTGCGACGAAGAGCAATAAATCCGATCTTCTTCATTTGTCCAAGTTGAGTGAAGAAATTGGATACAACCTGTTGCTCATTGCTGTTGTCTCCAGCGTAAAATTCTGCCGGCAACGAACTGCTCCGAAAAACGATCTGATCCTTTGCGTCCAGAACGGTAACCAGCCATAAACCATTGTCTAGGGCAATTTTTTTTAAATACGCATCATTTAACTGATTCGCCTTCCATTCATTATCAATTGTACGCCCTAAATTTACAAGGGCATTGGTCAGCCAGTTCTTGGGTGAAAAGGCCTCATCTGTAAGGGGGACAAAGGTATGTTGACCTTCCCTCTTGTGCACCTGAACAAGGAGGTTAAGGTTTTCCTGGGCCAGTTTCTGGATAACATTAACGACATTAAGCCCCTGATTCTCCATAAAACCTACCAGCGTATTATTAACCCTGCGGAGATCCAGAATTCCCATGATCAAGATAAGGCCTATAAAAACAGCACAGGCAATAGCAGCAGCAAGGGGCCTTAAAAAAGGCCGCGAGTGCCGGCGAGGATCGTATTGCCAGATAAGTTTTTTTACAGGGGGCATTATTATTTACTTTTTAAAACCAAACCTATATTACAGTTCTTTTCTAAAGGCCCTGAGATTTGAAGCACGAAATTCTCTTCTTGTAACAAATCGCAGGGCAAATTCAAAAGAAATTACACCTACTACTATTTTTGCATCTTCTCTATTATAAAATAATTGACCCTGTCAAAGCAAATCGACAATTACGTCGAATTGATGGCGTGTAGGTTTTATGGTATATCTATCTATATTTATTATATATTCCAATAATCTGCTTTTGGACAACGACATTTTTTGCCTGTTGTTGAACGCCACCGGCCTTACCTCCCCTTTCTATTTTCCCCCATAAGATTAACACATGAAAGCATTTCAATAATGCCAATCTTATATGGCACAGCTTGTGCATATTATTTTATCACGAGTGGATTATCGGTTAAAGAAGGGGCATAATCAGCCGGTAGTAAACTCCAAAATTGTGAAGGCCTGAAAACCTTCACTCCTCCTGAAGCTGGGGAGGTCGCAAGACCTCCCCTTTCTTTTTTTCTGCCGTCTCTCGAATCCTGTGCCAATGTTCAATTCTTTCTTTGATTATCTTTTCGTATCCTCGATTTGTTGGAATGTAAAAAGCGCCTCCCCTGCTCTTAAGTCTCTCCGGCAGATATTCCTGAGAAACATAACCGTCTTCAGAATCATGAGCATACTTGTAACCTCTGCCGTAACCTAGATCCCCCATCAATCGGGTAGTTGCATTTCTGATATGCAATGGTACCGGAAGCGCCCCGGTTTCCTTTATTGTTCTCTTAACCTTACCATAACCTGCATACAGAGCATTGCTCTTGGGTGCTGTAGCAAGATAGACAGCAGCCTGGGCCAGAGCAAGCTCGCCTTCGGGAAGACCAATGAACTGAAATGCCTGCATGGCACAAAGAGCTATGCTAAGTGCCCTCGGATCAGCGTTTCCCACATCTTCAGATGCAAACCTTACCATGCGACGGGCAATATAAAGAGGATCTTCACCAGCTGTAAGCATGCGGCCAAGCCAGTAAAGGGCTGCATCGGGGTCACTCCCCCGCAGGCTTTTGTGAAAAGCCGATATCAAGTTGTAGTGTTCTTCTCCCTGTTTATCGTACTGCAGAAATTTCTTCCGGAGAGCCACTTTTACCAAGTCACGGGTAATTTTTCTTTCGCTTATACCACCTGCCCGAATAAGAAACGCAGCCGCTTCGAGATTATTCAGGGCTACACGGGCATCACCATCGGCAGACCAGATAATATACTCCATGGCATCCGGCTCAAACTCCAGAGCAAGCGCCCCCAAGCCCCTTGCTCGATCATTAACAGCCCTGTTCATGATGAGCGCAAGTTCGGAATCGGAAAGAGACTTAAGTACCATGACCCGTGACCTGGAAAGGAGGGGCGCAATGACTTCAAAAGAGGGATTTTCCGTCGTCGCTCCAATCAGAGTGATCAGACCATTTTCCACATGGGGCAGGAAGGCATCCTGCTGAACTTTGTTAAATCGGTGAATCTCATCAACGAACAGGATGGTCTTTTTTTGATGATTGTGCCATTGTCTTTTCGCCTCATCGACGACCTTCCTGATTTCTTTTACACCGGAAAGTACAGCCGAAAAACTTGTAAAATTACCTTTTGTCTCGTGAGCAATGACATGGGCCATGGTGGTCTTACCGGAACCAGGCGGCCCCCAGAAAATCATGGAAAACAGGCGATCCTCTTCTATAGCACGACGGAGCAAACTATTTTCAGCCAAAAGATGAGACTGCCCGACAAATTCTTCAAGTGTTTGAGGTCTCACCCTCTCTGCCAAGGGACGGTTATCTATCCTCTGCTGTTCGAAGATGTCCATTATCGTTTTTATTTTAAAAGGCAGCAACCCCTGCTTACTCCATATATGGACTGGGCAGAAAAGTTTAGGTCTCCGGTATCCCCGGTTTAGATAGGAGCCCTTTATGTCTTCGATACCACAGGTGCGGTATAAGCCTGTACAGGTTCCTCGACACTGGCCCGATATACTCTTTAGTTCTTCTATCGAATTGGCAGGCCTGAATAATTTTTTCCTTGATTTCTTTTTTATTGCCACCTTCGTTGAATATCTTATAGGCACAGTGAAACAGGGGACTGTACATGTTCTTTTTTTCCAGGTATTTGTGGACATTCCTGATAGTATGGGGGCCTTCCGGTGTCCCGTCTATGCTCTCCAACACCTTGATATTTGTTGCTATTGGATTGCCATCGAATAGCTCATAGAACAGTTTGCCATAACGATAATTTTTGCTTGCCTCGGAAGAAACTGTTACATACATATCCCCTACACCTGCCTGGCTGTAAAAGGCTTGAAAACTACCACCTAACAATTTTGACAGTGATCTTATTTCAACACCGGATCTCGCAAATATAGTCCCGGGGAGTGAATCACCAAGGGCTAAAGAATCAGTGACTCCTTTGATGTTTGCTACGATATTCTTGAGGGAACCACATGCTTCAACACCAACAATATCGAAATTATAATAGGAGTACAATTCCCTTCTGTTGAATTTCATAAGGTCTTCTCTAATAACCTTTGATATACTCTTGTTCCCGGCAATGGTGACGCACACGGGATTTCCCAGTGCGATATCTATGTCAAAGAATGGGCCACCAATACAAACCATCCAGTACTTATGCTTCAGATTGAACAGATAATTGCTAACCAACTGGGATGGCGTGATCAGCTCTTTTGTGATTTCATCAGAGGTAAGACCTTTGATTGGTGAGATTAAACAGGTCTCTCCTGCTTTCTTATCAATCAACGGTTTCAGGTAATTCAATAATTCGGGAAGCCGATTCATGGTAACGGAAAGAAGGATAAAATCATTACGTTCCACTACCTGTTCCAGATCATTGGTCGCATATACCTTGGATGATAATCTGGGGACGTCATCTATACTCCCCAATCTTTTGGCAAGATCTTTGGTGAGATGTTTCGGGTTCAGGTGCTCTCTATTAATGGCCCGGCATACGTCTGCATCATGATAATATAAGGTTACTCCTTTATTATCTCTGCCAAACTTATAGGCAAAAGATGTTCCAAGCCTGCCAGGTCCAATAATTGCTATTCTATCCGTATCCAGATTAGTCAACATTATTTATCAAGTATGGCAAATATTCGGTTAACCGATTGAACTGGTTTGATGGCCCGTCTGATTTTCATGAGATATTAACCGCCCCCTACACCAATTTCATCAAGTGAAAAGAAAGGTTTAACGCAACGCTTGCATAGCTAAAAACATCCTTTGTCGCTCAGATTTAAGGAATAGTTTTCCCCCAACCGCCATCCTCTTCTTAATACATTTTCCTCTATATTGCCATTACGTCGGGATTCTTCTCTTCAGTAGCTCTTCCCAGACCTGGTTAACGATTTCCCTCGTCCTTTCAACTGAGCCCTGGTTATTAATGATTATGTCAGCATATGGGATCTTTTCGTCAATGGGCATCTGGGAGGCAAGTCGAAGCAGAGCATCTTCACGAGAACAACCGTTCCTATTCATCATCCTCTCTATCTGTTCATCGGAAGAAATATAGACCAGCACAACAACCTCAAACAAACGCTGGAACTTACCCTCGATAAGCAAGGGAATATCTGACAGACATATCCCGTCCGGTTTAGTTCTCTCGAGATCATTTATCCTCCTTTGCCATTCGGAAATGACATGGGGATGAACAATGTGGTTAAGAATGGCTAATTTTTCTTTATCTTGAAAAACAATTGCGCCAAGTCTTGCCCGGTTTATTGCTCCATCCTCATCAAGAATATTTGATCCAAAATTCTCAACAATTGCCTTCCAAGCGGGGCGACCTGGCTCCTCCACATAGTGGGCAATTTCATCAAAGTCAATCAGATAGGCACCTTTCTCCTGCAACATGCTTGCCACTGTAGATTTCCCGGAAGCAATCCCTCCTGTCAGCCCTACGTTTAACATTATGATACTTCTATCTTAATTACCCTATAGTTAGACTATCTATTTCGCAAATAGATGATCCTAAGTCCTTCAAGGGTAAGCATTTCATCAACCACAGAAATGCTTTTTGTTTCAAGAGCAATGATCTTCGCCAGACCTCCTGTAGCCACAACACACGGATCAGATATTACCTCCGTTTTCATACGTTCCACAATTCCATCCACAAGGCTTGCATAGCCATAAACGATCCCCGCCTGCATACTGCTCACTGTGTCCTTGCCAATGATGGACCTTGGTCTGCTTAATTCCACTCTCGGCAATTTTGACGCCCGAGTAAAGAGAGCTTCCGAAGCAATTATAATACCGGGCGATATACACCCGCCCATATATTCCCCTTTAACCGACACATAATCAAAGGTAGTTGCAGTACCAAAATCTACGATAATAAGATCCTTTTTATATTTTTCATAGGCCGCAACAGCATTGACAATCCGGTCAGCACCCACTTCCCTCGGATTATCATAAAAGATCGGCATCCCTGTTTTGATGCCCGGCCCGACGATCAAGGGTTTGATATCAAAATATTTCCTGCAAACCGGTTCCAGAATATTCAACATCGGCGGAACGACGCAGGAAATGATGATATCTTTAATTTTCATTCCCTTTGAACCGGCCCTGCATGATTTGTAAAGATTAAGTAGCAGCATCCCGTATTCATCTACGGTATGATCAATAACTGTCCTTATTCTCCAGTCGTGTATAAGTTTATCTTCCTCAAATAAACCAAGGACAGTATCAGTATTTCCCACATCAATGGCTAACAGCATATCAATCCTTTATGATCGAGACATCACCGGCTATGATCTGCCTGGTGATTTTATTTTCATCAATAAGTAAGAGTGCCCCGGTTTCATCAATGCCTATTACTTGTCCCTTTTGCACCTTATCCCCGGATACTACCTTGGTATACATTTCTTTGATACTGTATCCGAGCCACGCATCCCTTACCGGTCCGAACCCCTCCCTGATATATTTTTTATACCATCTTTCAAAATTATCGCATAATTTAACAGTTAGAGCAACCCGTGAGATATCAGCCCCCGTTTCCTCTCTCAGAGATGTGGAAACTTTTCGAATATCCCCGTCGAAAACCTCCCTTTTCATATTAACATTAATACCTATCCCAACAACGACAAATTCAACTTCTTTACCCGATGCCCGCATCTCTGTAAGGATACCGGACATTTTCTTCCCGCCTACCTGCACATCATTCGGCCATTTAAGCGCAACAGACGGACAATAAGGGCAGAGAAGCTCGGCTACGGCAACACCCGCCATGAGGCTAATCTGAGAAGCACAGGCAGATTCCGTGGAAGGCCTTATGATGATTGATATATAAAGATTGGAACCTGCAGGTGATTGCCATGTCCTGTTCAGGCGCCCCTTTCCCCTCTTCTGGGCATCTGCAATGATAACAGCCCCCTCGGAGATACCCTTCAAGGCGAGGCTGAAAGCGACGTCGTTTGTGGATGCGACTTCATGGAAAAAGTGTACGCTGCTTCCTATCAATTTTCCTGACAGAAGCCTTGTTAATACCTGTCCATTAAAATTCTCCATCAGTTTTCCATTATCCACAGCAAGTCAGGAGTTGCGAGTTGCGGGTAGGTAATTCACCTTTCAATCCTGCCCCCTTATTTGCAGAGAAATATCAGATGCAACTACAGAGTGTGTCAGTGCACCTACCGATATAAAATCAACCCCTGTCTCGGCAATCTGTTTCACATTGGAAAGGTTGACATTTCCCGATGCCTCAAGCGGCACCTTTCCTCTGACCAGAGAAACAGCCCCTCTCATCTCCTCTATACTCATATTGTCGAGCATAATCACATCTACTCCCGAAGCAAGCGCCTCCTCAACTTCCTTCAAATTCCTGACTTCAACCTCTAACTTCAGTGTATGGGGAATACGACCGCGAACTCTTTCCACCGCATGGGATATCCCTCCCGCAGCAGCAATATGGTTGTCTTTGATCAGTACACCATCGTACAGGCCAAATCGGTGGTTAAAACCTCCCCCCATTCTCACAGCATATTTGTCGAGGACTCTAAGACCCGGCACTGTCTTTCTGGTATCAACTATTTTTGTCTGCGTTCCCTTGATCTCGTCCACGAACCGTCTCGTCATTGTAGCAATGCCACACATCCTCTGGAAAAAATTGAGGGCCACCCTTTCCGCTATCAGAATACTGCTGAGCCTACCGGAAATTTCCGCCAGTAAATCTCCCGGTGCCGCCATCTGGCCGTCTTCTCTCCCGCCAGCAAACTGTAAATCTCCATCTAAGCAGAGAAAAACCTCCTTAAGGACATCAATACCCGCTACCACAAGTGCTGATTTGGCCACTGCCTGTGCAAAACCAACCTCTTCACCACCCGTAAGCACCGCACCAGTTGTGATATCTCCTGCCCCTATATCCTCTTCAAAGGCTGACTGTACCAGCCGGGGCACGAAATATTTCACAAACCAACCATCCATTCTTTATATTCCCCTTTAGGTGGCCTCCATCTCCTGTACCTTTTTGATGGCTGCTTCCAGGACGATGTGTTTTTCCCTCAGTTCCCTGAACTTACCCTCTTCTTTTTTAACTGCCGTCTCCGCAGCCTTTGCCATGAAATCTCGATTGGCCAGTTTTTTAGAGACCATGGTTAATTCTTTTGCCACCTTCGTCATTTCCTTTTCGAGCCTTGTCC
>JBAZOY010000056.1:0-16073 GCA_041648505.1 Syntrophales bacterium
TTTATGATGATTGAATTTACAGCATAAATGATGATTATTGTCGTGCATTGAGGTGAATGTAAATTATCAGCAAACGCCCTTCCTTCCCGAATTTAATGAAATTAGGTGGTGGATTTGGGCTTGCGGCCGGCATTGACAAACCGTTCCTTAAGCCTGCGCCTGTGTCCTGCCGGGCCGATGTTTTTTATGATTCGCTTTTTCATAGAATATACGACTATTTATTTCAAGGCAGAGAATTTTCCCCGCTTTTCGGCAGCATCTTAGCAACTTCCACTGCAATATTAAAAACCCTGTCGAGATCAAAGCTTTCAAAATCGGAGGGACGCAGCACCGGTTTGAGTTCTGTGTTGATCTGGGCCTTGAGTTTTTCTTTCCGCGCAGGAGACAGATCGACAGGAGGATTACCCGGAACCTTCAGCTTTTCGGCAAGAAGTTGAAAGAGGGACCGATCGTTGAGATCCATCTTATTCCGAGAGGCCAGATAATCGATATCGAAAAAGTCCCGAATGGCCGGTTCCAACCGTGTCAATGCCGCCCGCAGTTTCTCGGCGATGGCCTCCTTCATGGACAAGGTGGTTAAATCAATGTTGGGGACCAGGGATTTCCGGGTAAAAGGGTTCAGCAGCAGAGTTCTGGCCTGCATTTGCGCGGGCGGCATCAGGGGCATTTCGCGCAAACCTACTTCAATTTTGATGCGGGCCGCTTCTTCCGTGAGGAAGACCGATGGGTAGGTCACATACGCGACGTACTGCCGGGAACCGTTGTGCCCGGTGAAGTCCTCAGGGAGGGTCAGGATGCTCATCACCTCTGAAATTCTCCTTACCCATTCCCTGACCGGTGCCATTCGTTTCCGTCGCACGGAAATGCTCGCTTCCGGAGGTGTCGAAATCATGAAATCGAGGTCTTCGCTGAGCCGATAGAAATCGGTATATACCTTGCCGATGCAGGTGCCTCCCCGGAAAATCAGGGGGCTGTCCGGCTGGTCATAAAGATACTGCAGAAGGACGGTGCAGAAATAATCCTTTTCGATGAGGGTGGCATTTAACCCTGTTTGGCCAGCAGTGAAAAGCACCGCCTCGCGGAAGAACGCCTGATCTTCGTGGACCGAGATCCTATGATCGCGGGATGGATCCATTGACAATCAACCCCCACTCTTTATTGACACTGCCTTTTGCCGCCTGGCCCGGTATCCAGGGGATCAGCGACTTTGCGGAACCGAGCTGGCGTTTCATTTCTCTGAGTCGATCATCGGGGATGCCGAGTTGGGCAAGCAGGTATCCGATGCGCTTGACGGTCCCCTTGTTGCCGTATTGGAGCGTGTCGCCGATCAGATTCTCGACGATGGACAGGTCTTTTTTCAGCGTTTCTGCGATCCATCCGTAGGCCCGCGGAAGGGTGTTGTACCGGGACCAATCATAAACGGCATCGACCAGCGCCCTGGTTTTGGTGACCATGACGGCGTCGATGCCATCGGGCGTCTTCAAACTCTTTGTCGAACCCAACCGTTTGACGTCCGTCTTGATAAAGACGAAATCGGTTCCGCCGATCTCCTTTTCTCCGAAAATCCGGTCATTGTAAACGTAAATCCGGTTCGGGACCTGGTTGTCGAAGCCATGGAAGTTAAAGGCGCTTGGGCCGCTGATCTGGTATCTGCCTTTGTTGACCTCCATGAGTTTAGAGAGTATGTAATAACCGCTGACCGTCCACCGTCCACCGGCTGGCATGCGGGAAGGGACAAGATAGGCGCCCCTTTTCAAACGGATAATCAGACCGGAGGTCGCCATCCGGTTGAGGAGTTTCCATTCCTGTTCGGCACTAATATCCAAGGCGGAGGCAATTTCGCCCGAGGAGATGAATTCTTTTTTCCTGAGCTGGGCGTAGGCAAGAAGCTGCATTTCAAATTTGCCCAGCTTGGTTTTTTCCTGTTTCACTATATTGCTCGTTCCTTCCTTGGCAGAGGAGTTACATGGAAATTAGTAAAATATGGAGCTTTTGTCAAATGTTTTTTTAGAATTTGATTATCGAACACAATCATGGTTGGAGGATAATGTTCATAATCTGAATAAAACGAAGCTTTGTATTTGAAAGGGTGGACGCATCATTTTTGCCGATGCTTACCGCTTTCAGGCAGCAATGACTTCTGATTGTCTTTATACATACTGCCAAGAATACTTTGTCTTATGGCCTATAAGCCGTAAGTATTAATTACCAACTGCATATAATACCCTCATTTATCTTCGGTTCAGGACATAACTGCATAGTCTTTGCATCTCTCCCCCTACCCCACTCGATACCGACTTGCCGACCTCCCCCGGGTAATTAAGAATATCGAACTTGACAGAAAAAGTGCTGTGCCTCTACTAAAAGTAAAAGTAGGCTTGACTATAATCTCTCTGTCTGTAAAAATGTAAAAGATGAAGAATAAATGGTTTCCCACGGGAAACTCGATGAGATAAGGGAATTCGGTTTTTATATCCCAATTGTGATGTAACTCCGGCAATATGTGATATCGACACTGTCCTTATCATCTTCAAATTAAGCGAAAATTTAAGAGAGATTATAGTAATGATAGTTTTTCTTACAGGCGGCGCCAGGAGCGGCAAGAGCAGTTTTGCCCTGGAAATGGCGGAAAAATCAGGGGGAAAGAGGCTGTTTTTAGCTACTGCCTGTGCCCTTGACGAAGAAATGAAACAAAAAATTCAAATACACCGTGAACAGAGGGACAACCGCTGGGACACCCTGGAAGAACCTGTCTATCTCGGAAGGGCGCTGAGGCCGGTGATCGGTTTGTACAAAACGATTATTGTTGATTGCCTTACACTCTGGATGTCCAATCTCCTTGGTAAATACCAGGATCAGGATGAAAAGACAGCGGAAATAATAGATGATTTCTTTTCGTGTATCAGTGAGTATGATGGCACTATGTTTGTAGTTTCCAATGAAGTCGGGATGGGGATAGTCCCGGATAATAAGCCAGCAAGGGCATACAGAGATCAACTAGGTTTTCTTAACCAGAGGATGGCCGCCAGTGCAGAAAAGGTTTACGTCTTCTTCTCCGGCATACCGCTGGAGCTGAAGGGCGCCAAAGACAAAATGTAAAAAGGAGAAAAATCGGTAATGAATGATTTGCAACATATATTAAACAGTATTCAACCGTTGAGTAGAGACTATCTGGAACGAGCTAAAATCAAGCTGGACAACCTTACAAAACCCAAGGAAAGCCTTGGCATGCTTGAGGTTGTCGCTCAACGGTACGCCGCTGTTAAAGAAGATCTGAATCCATCTACCGACAAAAAAGTTATCTTTACCTTTGCCGGCGATCATGGCGTGGTAGAGGAAGATGTGAGTGCATTCCCGAAAGAGGTTACCATCCAGATGGTCATGAATATGCTTGCCGGTGGGGCTGCGGTAAATGTTCTTGCCCGGCATGTGGGGGCGAAGGTGGTTGTTGTGGACATCGGTGTGGATCATGATTTTGAACCTGCCTCCGGGCTTGTTATCAATAAGGTGGGTTATGGAACAAAGAACTTCACGCGAGGCCATGCCATGACTTACGAAGAAGCCATGCAATCAATAAAAGTCGGTATAGATCTGGCTGGTGAGTATGCAAAAATCGGAGTGGATATTATCGGGACAGGGGAAATGGGGATAGGCAATACTACTCCATCCAGCGCCGTCTTTTCCGTATTGTCCGGCCTGCCCCCGGGAGAGGTAACGGGCAGGGGTACCGGCGTTGATGACATAGCGCTTCAGAAAAAGGTGGCTGTCATAGAGGCAGGAATCCGTTTAAATCAGCCGAACCCTGAAGACCCCGTAGATGTACTTGCCAAGGTAGGCGGATTCGAGATCGGGGGCATAGCCGGCCTGATCATTGGATGCGTTTTTCACCGGATACCGGTCGTAGTGGATGGTTTTATATCCACGGCAGGGGCATTGATTGCTGTGGGACTTTGTCCGATCATAAATGAGTATCTTTTTTTCTCCCATCTGTCTTCCGAATCAGGACATATCAAGATGCTTGAGAAATTGGGACAAAGGCCGATCCTTGATCTGGATATGAGACTGGGAGAGGGAACCGGCGCCGCCATAGCCATGTCTGTGATTGAGGGAGCAACAAAGATTATGAATGAAATGGCGACATTTGACTCGGCAGGTGTAGACGGAGCTTTATAGTGAATAAGTTTCTTATCGCATTACAGTTTCTTACTATTATCAGGGTATCAAAATGTCTTGATATTACGGGGGAAAAACTGGGCGGATCAATGGCCTTTTTCCCCCTGGTCGGCCTCCTGATCGGTCTTATACTCATATCTGTAAAGTATTTTTTCGGTCTTCTTCTTTCCCCGTTCCTTACAGATATATTTATTGTCACGGCTTTGGTCATCATTACAGGCGCCCTTCATCTCGATGGTTTTGCCGATACAGTGGATGGTCTGGCAGGGGGAACGGACAGGGAAAAGGCGCTCGCGATCATGAGAGACAGCAGGATCGGCTCCTTTGCCGTAGTCGGCCTGATACTCCTTCTGATATTAAAGATATTCGCTCTTTGGGAAGTACCTGAGGAGATTAAAAACAGGGCACTTTTGCTCATGCCCGTCATGGGAAGGTGGTCAACAGTCCAACTGGCATTCGGCTTTAATTACGCCAGATCTAATTCCGGAACCGGCCAGGCCTTTACCTCCTTTGCCGGAAAGAGGGAATATGTTGTCGCTACGCTCATAACCGCGGGCATAACACTGAGTTTATTTCAACTGAAGGGATTGATAATATTGTTGTTCATTGCCGGTTTGACACTCCTTTTCGGTCTCTTCTTCCGCAGGCGCCTCGGCGGAGTGACAGGGGATATAATGGGAGCCTCCTGTGAGATAAGCGAGGTGGTTACTCTTCTGGCGATTGGCGCGACTTTTGCCGGCAATCCATATTGGGAGAAACTGTGGGGTTAGAGGTGTCTCCTGTCATTTTAAAGGGAATACTTAAAGAAAAAAGTATCATTCCTTTGTCCCCTCCTTGTTGGGAACCAGGTACAGGTCTTTGGTGAGTTTCTTACCTTTTTCGTATACATCCTTGCCTTTGTGGTATATGTTTTTACTTTTTTCAACCGCCTTTCCTGTTTGATTCACGGTTTTATGTAAAGCCTGTGACATATTTTCCAATACTTTCTTCTCGGGATATTTAAAGTAATAATATCCGGCAATGGCGAAGAGAATAAGTAAAAGCAGCAATGCCAGTTTTACGAGTTTCTTAAGAAGAAAAAAGATGATGATGATGAATAAAAAAACTGCAACTACAGTGAAAACTAACGGATGGATGGAAAAGTAGTGCGCCAATTTGTCCATTATTAAACCTCCTCTTTATTCCGAGCACATCTCCTATAATAAATTAAATCCGGCATGAAATCCATAAATTACTGGTAATCGTTATCTGTTCACCACTTTCAGTTTTTTAGTCCTTCACAAGATAGTGGAGACTGCATTCATAAGGCGTAAATTAAATATCTTTCGGATACCATACCATAGCAGTGCAGTAATAGCAAAAACAATGTCTGAGCAAGTAAGTGCAAGTTGTGCCTTTACAGCAAAGCGAAACGCTCATGATCAAAAAAGCTTTTTTTCAGCGCCAATGAATCCGATTCCCAAAACTCTCTTTTTTTGAGTTGAACTATAAAGGGGAAAAATGTTACCCTCCACAAAATTGATTCTATAATTTCTTTGTAGCCAAGACAAATATCTAAAACCATACATCTGAATTCACAGATGAGGGCAAAATGGAGGTAAAGAGATGGCGGGTGCAGAGCTGATCGGAGAGGAAGAAATAAAAGAAGTAATGGATGTCCTGAAGACACGGGTTTTCATGAGATATGGATTCGACAAGGAACGGGAGGGAATCTTCAAGGTCAGGGAATTTGAAGAAGCATTTGCAAAATACTGCGGGGCTAAATATGCCCTGGGGGTAACTTCCGGTTCATCGGCACTCAAGGTGGCCCTTACAGCCATGGATGTGGGACCGGGAGATGAAGTTATCTGTCCGGCCTTTACCTTCGTAGCCACCTACGAGGCGGTGCTGGAGGTCGGGGCAATTCCCGTCATGGCAGATATAGATGGATCACTGAACCTTGATCCGGTAGATGTAGAGTCGAAAATCACCCCCATGACGAAGGCGGTTATTCCCGTTCACATGTGCGGGGCAGCGGCACGGATTGACAAAATTATGGAAGTTGCAAAAAAGCATAACTTGCTGGTACTTGAAGACACTGCCCAGGCCTGCGGGGGTGCTTATAACGGCAAAAAACTGGGCACCTTCGGCGATATGGGCATATTCAGTTTTGACTATTATAAAACAATCACCACCGGTGAAGGTGGGATGATTCTGACGGATAGTGAAAACCTCTACAACCGTGCCGACTGGTACCACGACCACGGACACGATCATAATCCCAATGTCGGCAGGGCAATGGAGGGAAGAACCATCCTTGGCTTCAACTACCGGATGAATGAACTTCAGGGCGCACTGGGCCTGGCCCAATTGAGAAAGCTGGATACCGTCATTGCAGGGCAGAAAAAGAATAAGCGCATGATCAGGGAAGCTCTTTCCCATATAAAAAGCGTAAATTTCAGGGAGATCCCTGATCCTAATGGAGATACGGCCACCTTCCTCGCCTTTAATCTGCCGGACGCAGATTTGACAAAGAGGGTTCAGAAAGCTTTGAGTAATGAAGGGATAGATACGGTCTGTTTCAAGGAAAATCTGTGGCACTATGTACCAAACTGGGAACATTTTCTGGCCCATTCCACGGCAAACTCGAAAAAATACCCCTTTGCCGATCCCTCCTACAAAGGAAAGTTGAACTACGGTAGAGAAAACATCCCCCAGGCAGAGGATATCCTGGGCAAAACCCTTGTGATGGGAATATCGGTAAATATGTCGGAAGAAAAACTTGCAGAAATCCGGGGGGGAATCGAAAAGGTTGGCCGGACTATCTAGGACTATTTAACCGGATAATCGCTACTGAAGGAATATTTTCTTGCTTTTTTAAGGAATTGGAGGGGTTTCCCACAAAGGAATAGAAACACAGTCCTCATTTTTAGCTGAGTTAGAAGGTTGACAAGACCGTTCTGAAAAGATAGAATGCGTGACAGGAGGGATGGCCGAGTGGTCTATGGCGGCGGTCTTGAAAACCGTTGACCGAAAGGTTCGCGGGTTCGAATCCTGCTCCCTCCGCCAGCAATAATAGATAATACATATATATCTACTGCCACACATAGCGGAGAGATGGCTGAGTGGCCGAAAGCGATCGCCTGCTAAGCGATTGTACGCCCCAAAAGGTGTACCGGGGGTTCGAATCCCCCTCTCTCCGCCAGAAATTGTGAGTGCGCCCATGGCTCAGCTGGATAGAGCGTCGGACTACGAATCCGGATGTCGCAGGTTCGAATCCTGCTGGGCGCACCAAAATATAGGGCTTCCGCATGGAAGCCCTATTACGTTGTGTATACATTTTCCTACACTTTTTCTAAATGCTTCTCACTTTATTCATATACACACCGACGACATTTTCTCCAAAGATAATTCTTGATTTGGGATGCGGTATAAGAAGGCGCGCTGTCCGTAGACAACAAATTAATCGAAAACAGAAATGTGAAAAGAGCTTAGAGTATTGGGGAACACATCACAAGTCTAAGGTAATTTCGACCCCACTTGAGAGATATTATGAAAAAAGACAAAAAGTGTTGGTTTTTAAAGATTAGTTGCACCTTATGGATACCCATCTCATGGGAAGGGTGGAGCACAACATTCGTCTTCATGTGCGTACTGCTTTTAATCTATAAACTAAATGGCGTATCCGATGAGGTCACATTTAAACTTGTTAAGCATTGGCCAATGCTATTGGAGATGGGTGTTTCTGGCATTGCATTTTATTGGGTTTCTAAAGGACACGTAGAGAAATTACTCTGACCCTCCTGGTTGGCGGGAGTTTCAGTTACTCTTCGTGTCATTGTAATGAAAACCCATTTGAAATGCGAACCGGTGGCCGGGTTATAGATCTATTATTCAATAATCAAGTTCTATTTTCTTCGTTTGACAAACATGTAATGGTAACTATAATTTATAATAAAGGCTACGGAGTCGTACAACGAAAATATCTACGAGGAGGCGAATATGCTTGAAGTTACTGAAAAAGCAAGTGAAATGATAAAAGATTTCTTGAAAGACAAAGGTGCAGTACCTGCCATCAGGGTGATGCTCTCCCCTGGGGGATGATCCGGGCCCACCTTGGGCCTGACTCTGGATGAGTCAAGAGATGGCGATGAAATATTTGATGACAGAGAACTCACCTTTGTCGTAGAAAAAGAATTTTATGAACGAATAAAACCTATAAAAGTGGATTATGTTGAATCACCCATGGGCGGAGGTTTCAGCATTTCATCCAATATGCCTAAACAAGAGTCTTCCTGCGGGAGTTCCTGCAGTTGTTAGAGAAGTCTTAAAGAGAAACAACTTTCAAGCCGGCATCCAATGTCGTTTAATTGAGACCGATGTGTTTCGTAAGGCGGATGATTTGGGGTTTCTTGAAGGCTCTTTGTCAAAAGGGACACGCAACACATTAAGGCAGTGACCCGATATTTGTGGTTTATTGCAACCAAACGGCTGCTATTCAGCCCCGCTGCTATTTCCTAAACCACAAACATCGGGTCACCTTTACGGTCAGGTTTTCAGAGGGGTTAATTGAGGCTCGAACACCGGATCAATTCCCTGATGTTCCATAAGCCTATTGATCATTATCTTCGCTACCTTCACAGCTATGGGTGCATTTTTCTCTGCTGGTTTCCTCCCCGGACAATAATTGGTATCAGCGGTTTCCCTCGAAGGCACCACCTTATTGACAAGTCCTTTCTCCATCACTCGGTTTGCGCCTTTGTACCTTACCAGACGGACTTTTTCCCGGGTCATGTACTTTGAAGATTAGTGGGTCTCGTTGTTAACGAACCCCGAAAGGAGTATGCAGCACGCACCAAATTATCAAAACAAAAAAGCAGCGCCCAATTGATTAAATTCTTAACAAAGAGGTTTTATACTGACAGTTATAAAACATTTGAGAGGTAGTAGGGTAAAAAGAAAGCGCCATAGTTCGTAGATGACTCGCTTGCAGTTAGATACCCTTTGACCGCAACCGAAATAGAGTTTTATTCGTTATGGCATAAAGAAAGCCCTCTTCATCTCAGAGCAGTGCTCTTTGGCAGACAGCATCCCTTGATCTTTGGGGTATATTCCGGTAAAATCTATGATTCCCCGACAGCTTCTCGACAGCGCACAGCTTCCCGTGGGGGAAGAGACCACACGATTTGGCTCGCCGCGAGCGATGCCTGGTCAGTGGACAAAAGAACGGCTGGGACGCCGGGGCTATCGTTGACTGGTAACAAATAATGATGTTTGATAATGAGGAACTATGGTTTTACGATTGCCGAAGTCAATCGAGTGTGATCCGCAAGCACCGCAATTGCTGCACAACCTGACCACACACACCCGGCTGCTGTGGCGGGAAAGCGAGATCATGGTTCCAGTGGCCAGTATGACCTTGGAACTAGCGGAGGCCCTGCGCAACACATACAGCTCCGGACAGGTGGTTCGCAGCCTGGAGAACGCGGAACGAACGCTTGCTGTAGAAGAGCGGGGCCTGCAGATGGCGGACCGCCAAATTGGCGTGCCGCGCGGTCTAAGAGTTTCCCGGCTGCTACTGTTTACAAATGATGGAGCTGAACGCTTTTACCGTAATATAGACACACTAATGCATCGTTACGAACCGCGTGTTCTGGCGGTGTGTCTCGAAATAGATGAAAAGGGGTTAGGCGAACTGCTTTTCGGCCCACATCAAGTCGCCCGCCTGTTGATGGTAGTGCACAAGCAGGCCGTCGGTTCGGTACTACTGACGATGGCCGGTCAGTGGGAGGAACCAGGTAGGCCGGTGAAAAATAAACCAGAAAACTATACTATGTCCCCGGAATAAACCAAAACGTTGGAAACAATCGCAGGAAAATGCCGTCCGCCTTGGGCGTAACTCTGCTCTACATATTTCAAATCGTTATCTTTAGGTGTAAAAGTCAAGCACTTCCCTGACAGTCAGTCACTCTCCGGTCTGATGTTTAATCCGCTTTTTTAGATTGACAGCCAGACTCCCGCTCGGTTAAATGAGACTATTATGAACATTGTTGTTTGCGTGAAACAGGTACCGGAAGAGATCCGGATAAACAAGGAAACCGGGGCCCTGATCAGGGAAGACATAAAGGGGATCATGAATCCCTGTGACAAGAACGCACTGGAGCTGGCGGTTACCTTGAAGGAAATACATGGCGGCAAGGTAACGCTTGTTTCCATGGGACCTCAGGATGTGGAAAACACCCTTGCGCACGGGCTGGCCATGGGCGCGGATCAGGCGATTCTTTTATGTGACAGGAGATTTGCCGGGGCTGATACCCTTGTGACCTCTTTTATCATAGCGGAGGCCATAAAAAAAACGGGGAACTTTCAACTGGTGCTCTGCGGTAGGGAAACCGCCGACAGCGGTACACAGCATGTGGGTCCCCAGATTGCCCATTATCTTAATATACCACAGGTCACAAACGTTATTGCTCTGACAGTGGAGGCCGGCAAGTTACGGACAAAAAGGCAATTGAAAGATGAATACGAGATCGTGGAAGTCAGACTGCCTTCACTGGTTACTGTTCTGAAAGGGATAAACGAGCCGAGAATGCCAACCTATCTCGATATATACGAAGCCGCAGAGAAGAATACCTATAGATGGTCTATGGATGATCTTGGTCTGACGGAAGCTCCAGCATCACCGACAAAAATTATCAATGTCTTTACGCCGGAGATGAAACGAAACTGTAAAATGCTCAAGGGTTCAGTGGAGGAGATGGCTCATGGTCTTGTCCGGGAACTGAAAAGCAAAGGACTCTTATAAAGCGCATGGCAACAGAAACTATAACTGAAATCCCCCCTGCCAGAGGTGTCTGGATCTTCGCAGAGCACAGAGGAAACCGGATAACGAAGGGCAGTCTTGAACTGTTGTCCCTGGGACGCAGGCTTGCCCATGAGCTTCAGGTGGAGCTGTCGGCTCTGCTGATAGGTGATCATCTTGGTCATCTGCCGGATGAACTTATACGCTATGGAGCGGATGTGGTCTTCCGGATTGAAGATCCGGCACTTGAAAGGTACACCACGCAACCTTATCACAGGGTCGTCTGCGATTTGATCCGGGCAAAGAAACCGGAGATAGTCCTTTTCAACTGTTCAGATATCGGCATGGATCTGGCCCCGAGGGTCGCCTGTGAATTAAAGACAGGTCTTTCTGCACATTGTGTTGATTTAAAGATAGATCGGGATAAAAGGCAGTTACTGCAAATCTGCCCTTATTTTGATTATGTCGCTACTATCGTAACGGATGCGAGGCCGCAGATGGCTACCGTTCAACCGGGGATAACCCTCTTGCCTGAGCGTGATGATACGAGGCAGGGCAAGACGGTAAGAGTAAAGTTTGAGATAGACCCCGGCGATGTCAAAATCATCGCTGTCGAAGCAAGAGAAGAGGAAGACACAGAAAAGATTGAAGATGCAGAGGTCATTGTGGCGGTAGGCCGGGGGGTAAAAGACCTTCAACCGGTTCACAGGCTGACTTCTATTATCAAGGGGGTAATCGGTGCAACACAGCCCATTACCGATGCCGGGCTACTGTCACCGGGGCGAATGATAGGCCAGACAGGCAAGGTTGTTCAGCCAAAATTATATATTGCCTGTGGAATTTCCGGTGCAGGTCAGCACATTGTAGGGATGCAAAACTCAGGTACAATCGTTGCCATAAATACCGATGCAAAGGCCCCTATCTTTAGGGTAGCCGACTATGGTATTGTGGGAGATGCTTCCAAGATAATACCTGCTCTTATCTCCTGTTTAACGGATTAATTCCCTTGATTATCCGTGCAACAGCACTCGCCTTTTCGTCTCGCCTATGCGCAGACCAGAAATTACTGAGATACCCCGGGCTGTAAAAGATCGGCCTTGAGTTTCTCGACTATTTTCATTGCCTCATCTCCAGTGTAAGCCGGCTCCAGAGATTGACCCTTAAGACAAGCCTCAACAATGCCCTCACTTAAAGGAATTTTTCCCAGGAGGGGAACTCCTCTTTTGTTCATCTCTTCCTTCATCGTTTCGTAAATTGCGTCGGAGCCAACTTTATTAAATATAACCCCTGCAAATTTGGCCCCTGCGCCTGAAGACATATCCTTAATTGTTTCGGCCAGATTAATTGATTCCAGAGAAGGTTCCGTGACAGCAATCACAGCATCCACACTGTTCTCTATACCACGCCCGAAATGTTCCAGACCGGCCTCCATGTCAACGATAACTATTTCATTATCACTCAATATGAGCTTTTTGAGAAATTCACGGCTCAAAACTCCCATCGGACAGGCACAACCCTCAAGAGATTGCTGTATCTTTCCGATACTGATCAGTCGTAATTTTTTTTCAGGTCCTTCAACTATGTAATCCCCGGGAATATCTTTAATCTGAATAGTATCCTGAAGCATAATCGACATCTTTGGCTCCGACTTGCCTTCTTTGAAATTGGCACGCATCTTTTCCTGAAGCCCCTTTTTCCCGCCTAAGAAATCCATAAACGGGGCAGGCCGCCTCTCTAAACCCAGCATCCAGTAAAGCCCTGTATTGGAGTCATCAGAGTCAATAACAACTACCGGCGTGCCCGATTTTACAAACGCTCCGGCAAGAAGAGAGACAAGAGTGCTCTTTCCTGAACCGCCTTTTCCACAGACAGTGATTTTCATTTTAGTTACCTCCTCATAGTAGTGTATAAGTACCGTAGAGAGCAGCGATGGTCTCGTCTATAGACTGATCGATAGGAGCCTGTCCCGGGTAGATCAACAATTCCGTACCGGGACTAATGGCAGAGAGAATAGTTTGCACTAAGACCTGACCGGGGACAGGCAATGAAAGTGGTTCCTCCCGAACAGAGACCTGTCCGGGGCCAACAAAATAAAGCGCCCGGCGATCCATCATACGAAACCTTTGCATAACCGGAGACTCAGGTTATAAAGTTGCGAATCAGAAAATATTTTAGACACCATCCCGTCACAAGCGAGACACGACGATATCCATCCATATTGTAGCACCCCTATTGCTTCTTCCATACCTCATATGGCCATCCGATTATTCCTCCTTCCAGATATGCCACATTCTTAAACCCATTGGCGCTTAAAATACGCTCAGCCTCATAGCCCCTCAGGCTTATCTTACAAAGCGGTATGATCATTTTGTCTCTGGGGAGGGTATCGAGCTTTTCCCTGAGTGCGCCAAGAGGAAGCCTTATGGTTTTTCCCTCATAAGGAAGCCTCATCTCTTCATATTCTTTGGGCATTCTCACATCCAGGAGGACAAAATCATCCCGGCCGCTATCGATCATCTTTTTCACCTCAAGCGGAGAAATCCCGCGTGAGATATTATCAAGTTTGTTCTGCATCAAGTGGGCCGCAGTGATTACAGGGTCCAGAGGTGGTGAATAAGGGGGGGCATAACCGAGGTCGAGGTGTGCCAGTTGATCTACAGTAGCTCTTAAGCTGATTGACGCAGCAGCTACATCGAGCCGTTTTGCGACATTACCGATTCCTACAGCCTGGAATCCCAGTAACTGACGATTCTCTTTATCCACTACAAGTTTTATGCAAAATGGTTTAGCCCCGGGATAGAAATGAGGAAGATCAGTTCCGGCCCACAGAACAGTCTCTACATTACGCTTTAACTTTACAGCTTCCTTCTCTGTCATCCCCGTCCGGCCAATCGTGGTATCAAAGGCTTTGCATATAACCGTGCCTAAAACACCAGGGAAATGTCCCCGGATACCTGCAATATGATTGGCAATGATTCGTCCATGCTTGTTTGCTGTTGAACCCTGGGGTGTGAATAACCTGTCGCCTGCACCGCCAAGAATATATGAATTAGAAACACAGTCACCACCGGCATATATATCCGGGTCGCTGGTCTGACAGAATTCATTTATAAGGATATGGCCGCTGGAATCCAAGTCCAGTTTAGCATCGTGGGCAAGCTTACTCCTTGACCTTACACCAACGGCGACGATGACAAAATCCGCATCGATTCTTCTTGAGCCGGTTTTTACACCGCAGACATTCCCTTTACCGTCATCGATGATCTCCTGCAACGCCTCACCCATTACAAGGTTAACTCCCGCAGCCTTAAGGGGTTTTGCAGCCAGAAGTCCCATCTCCTTGTCAAGCAGGGCACCAAGGACATAATCAAGCATCTCTACAATGGTGACCTTCACGCCTCTTTTTATCATGGCTTCAGCCATCTCAATCCCTATCAGGCCGGCACCAATGATCACCAGATTCTTTATTTTGGCTTGTTCTACCTTTTCACGTACTGTAACAGCCTCATCAGGATGATGGAGTTGAACCACCCCACTAAGATTAATCCCGGGAACCGGAGGTGCAAAGGGCTGGCCACCGGTAGCAAGAACGAGCTTATCGTAACTCATCGTTTTTCCCTGCCGGCTCTTTAAATCCAGCACCGTAACAGTCTTTTGACCCCTGTTTATTTCCACCACTTCTGTCTCGGTAAGTGTTTTAAACCCTTTTACCTTTTCAAAAAAGGCGGGGGACCTCTGAATACCCATAGGTGTCTCCATGAGTTCTTCAATCCTTTGAACCTCTCCCGATACATAATAAGGAATCCCGCAAGCCCCGTATGAAATAATCCTGTCCTTCTCAATCATGGTAACCTCTGCATCCGGCATTATCCTTTTCAGCCTTGAAGCCGTCTTAGGTCCGCATGCAACACCACCCACAACGATCACTTTCATCCTGCCAGACATATTGTGAACCTCCTTTAAAGTAATTCCTCAACAATAGACGCGACCTGCTTTTACAACATGGAAGGATTATTGTTTATATTCTTTTATCCTTTCCCACATCTTCTTCAGTATATCAGTGACAGCGCCTGAGTCAAATTCCACAACCGCCTGTCCCGCCACCATTGCCCTGGTTACAACAGAGTCATAAGGAATATTTCCTGCTACTTCAATATTATTGTTCCGGCAGTAATTTTCTATCTTCCGGACATTCTCCGGGTTTATATCGCTCTTATTGATACAGACCATAACGGGAACATTGAAGTGATGAGCCACACCCAGGACCCTTTCCAGATCATGAATCCCCGAAAGAGTCGGTTCAGTTACCGCCAAAATCAGGTCAACACCTGTTATGGACGCAATTACCGGACACCCTATCCCCGGAGGTCCATCTATAATGATCAGATCTTTATTTTCCTCTTCGGCTATTAACACTGCCTGTTGCCTTACCAGAGTAACCATCTTTCCGGAATTCGCCTCTGCAATTCCCAGTCTGGCGTGAACCATGGGACCAAATCGTGTATCGGATATGAACCAGTGTCCCGAAAACCTCTGCTCCATTTTTATGGCTTCATTGGGACAGGCGTGCGCACAAAGCCCGCATCCTTCACAGGAAATAGTATCTATCTTAAAATGATGGATGGCCTCAAAACGGCAGACTTCCATGCAAATGCCACACTCATTACATTTATCTTTATCCAGAAACGGGATACGACCCCCGTAGAACTTTTCCTCTTTTTTTATCTGCGGGGTTAAAATCAAGTGGAGGTCAGCAGCATCCACATCTCCATCAGCCATAACGTGGTTTTTGGCTAATGCGGCAAAAGATGCTGTTATGGTAGTCTTCCCCGTCCCCCCTTTACCACTGACTATGGTCAGTTGTTTCATTTGCCTTTCTCCAGAACTTTATTTTCCATTTTATGATAAAGGTCTTCAAACCTTTGTCTGTATTCAGGAATCTCTTCTACTAATGGAAAGCCTTTAGAGTATGCCACTGCTATCCTTCTATCGAGGGGAATCTCCATGAGGAGGGGAATTTTTTCTATTTCACAATACTGACGGACCTTACTATCACCTATGTCGGAACAGTTGATCAATACCCCTAAAGGAATGCCTAACTTCCTTACCATTTCCACTG
>JBAZOY010000057.1:0-15879 GCA_041648505.1 Syntrophales bacterium
TTAAATCGCATCGCTCGGATCTCCTGTAGCAACTCTGTCCGTCTCATCGGCCACCTCCAACAGCAGCCATCCTAAACCGGACAGATTATGTGCTACAACTCCGGACAGGTTACTTGCTTCTGACATTTTTATAATTCAAGATTGACATACAAGACCGTTTGTCTCATAATATTTTCACAATAAAGAAATGTCCCATAAATACACAATTCAATTAAACATCCAATTAAGCCGCACTCATAACACAGGGGGGCCGTATGGCAGCCAAGAGTATCGAAACCCTACTGCAGGATGTGATTGACCGGGAAGCAATTCGCACCTTGTTTGTGCGCTACTGTCACTGCATCTAACAGAAGGACGTGAACGGATTCGTGCATCTCTTTACCGACAACGGAGCGGTGTCAACCAATGATCCGACTCTGCCTCGAGCGCAGGGCAGTAAGGAACTGCGTGAAATGATCGTTGATGTGCCGGACACCATGAAATCGAAACCTTTCATTCAACCGGGCGTAGGGTCAATCCCGGCAACAAGATGCTAAATAAAGCATGAGTGCATTTCAATCATGAAAAACCATTACTAAAAACCCCATTGGGGTGCTGAAAAACGCTCAATGAACCTGTTCTTCTTGTTTTTGCTCTAATCTAAGAATTCATTGGAAGGAAAAGGAGGACAATATGCGTACTCTGATTTTTCACCAAATAAACGCCCCTGTAAAAACTCTGCTGCACTTCATCTCGGTAGTGGCCCTGATGGTTTTGCTTCCCCTGACCACCCCAGCCTTAGCTCAGGAGGTCAGCCCCGACGTGAAACCTATTGCCACCAAAGACAATGTCGAGGATGACTTAGCTTGTGAGCCGGAGAACAAGATTAAATATATCTTTACAGTCAAGGTTTGGAGTAGATACCTCGGTGACAACGCTGGTATATTTTACCCCAAGCCCGTCGTGTGGTACGATCTCTACGCGGATCTGCCCGGTGGATGGTACGCCGATATCTGGATTTCCAACGGCTTGGACGACCGCGAGTTCTCCAATAACACTGGAGACGAGATCGACGTCAGTGCAGGTTACACTGGTCAGTTCTTTTTCCTTTCATACAACATTGGCATTCTCTACTGTGACGCCTATGAAGTGTGGAATTTCCCCAACGGTGATCTCATCAAGTCATACGCGTGTCTCACCTACTCATTAGTAAGCTGGAATATAGCCTTCGCGGTCGAGCACTACATCCCCGGTGGCGACAAAATGGAAGGAGGGTGGCTCTTCTATTTATCGGTCTGCCGTGTTTGGGAGTTATCGCCGCGATGGACGTTGAATGGGTTGTTCGGTCCCCGATACGATGACGGAGCCTTTGGCCTAGACTCAGGTTACTACGCCGGAGCAGATTTTGAGTTGGACTACCAGTTATCCGACACTATGACCATAGGCCCGGCCGTGAGAGCCAAGACGCCTATCAGCCATATGGATGATGGACGCAACACGGACATTGTCTACGGTATTACATTCTCAATAAACTTCTAATGTGACATATGTAAAAATGGAGGACTGGATAACCATGCCAGACCATAAAGCAACCGTAGCGAACAGTTGGCCCAGTGAGCAAAATCTAGTGCCCGTCAGCCGTTGTCCCGCAGCCGATTATAAGAATACATTTTAAAGAAAGGAGGCAAAATGAAAGATATGATTGCTTTTTGTGGAATGGCCTGTCATGAGTGTCCCACTTTGCTGGCAACACAAGCTGATGATGACGAAAAAAGAGCAAAAGTTGCAAAACTCCTGTCAAAACAATTTAAGATGGAATTAAAAATCGAAGATATTAATTGTGATGGGTGTCAACAGAATAGCGGACGACTTTTAGGTCATTGCCTGAAATGTCAAATAAGAAAATGCGGAATGGGGAAAAAAGTTTTGAATTGTGCCTATTGCAGTGATTATTCCTGTAAAAAGCTTGATATGTTCTTTAACATGATGCCCGATGCTAAAAATCGTTTAGACGTACTACATAAATAGGTCCATAAATAGAATAGGAAAAGGAGAAGAATCAAGATGAAGATGAATAAATATCAATTCCTTGTTGTCCTGGCAGTTTTTTTGGCAATAACCATCGCGACGCCTGTACGGGCCGACGAAGAAGGCTTGAGTTTATCCGGCTCGATTGATTTAGCCTACTATTCAGAATATACAGCACCCTTTGCCGGTTTGACGATTTACACGGGTCCGGTTTTTCGGCCAGTTTTGACTATTAATTTGGATCCAACCGGTTTTTACTTCAATAGTTGGAATTCCTTTAGTCATGAAGGCGGCCTTAACGATGACCTAGGCGACGAGAGTCACTATACCATTGGCTATAATAAAACTTTGTGGGGTATGAATTTTGACACCTCATATCATTACTATAACCTTTACCCCCTTGACAACAGCACGGGTGATCTTACAGCTGTTGCTCTTAATGTTGTTTTTCCAAAAATCGGCGATTTTTGGTTCTGCCTAAGATCTGAATTGGATTTTCCGCTTGACAGGGATGTCAGAGAGGGTGGACTTCTCTACAAAGTTGATCTTTTTTATACGATACCATGGAAGATACCGATTACTCTTGACTGGGCAATTGGCGGTCACGACGGCGCTTATGGCATGCGTCCGGAATTTGTAAGTTTTGGCCGATTTACTATTTCCACATGTTTCCCGTTGGGGGAATCTATCGTCGTGACCCCAGAGATCGATTTCCAGAAAGTTCTTGGTTACAGCGAGGAAAACGGTGGAGCCTTCGAGAGCAGGATTTTTGTAGGGATTAATTTCTCTTACAAATTCGGTAAATAGGGCCAGCAGCAATTTTTATTAACCTCTTATACTTAAGCTCAATAAGAATAGAAAAACGACTTTTAAGGCAAGTTTCATGTCTGAAGAGGAATGAAGTTTAGCGTGAAAAATGGCTATATTGTGAAAGCAAGCCCGCGTGCGAAATATGCGCGGCTTAAAATGTCAATCCGCGAAGGCCTGGTGATAGTTGTGCCCAAAGGCTTTGACCAGGGCCGTATCCCCGGCTTGCTTGAAAAGAAAAAACGATGGATTGAGCAGGCATCAGAGCAGATTGAATTAAGACGCAAGTTCCTGGAGCCGGAACTCTCCGGAGCATTGCCTGAGCGCATGGCTCTACAGGGCATCGGTGAGGAGTGGGCAGTTAATTACATTTCAACCAATTTGCCGCACGTAACTATTACTGAATGTCATAACAAACAACTGCATGTTTTCGGCAACACAGATAGCAAGGATTCATGCAGGGCCGTCCTTCGCCAATGGCTGAACAGAAAAACACATGAGCATATCAAGACATGGCTTGTAAAGATGGCTGAGGAACGCAAATTTAAGCTGAACCGGGTCCTCGTAAAATCTCAAAGAACCCGGTGGGCAAGCTGTTCAAGACGTAAGACCATCAGTTTGAACCTAAAACTGCTTTTCATCCCCGCGGACTTGATCCGATATGTACTGATACACGAGCTTTGCCATACCGAGCACCTGAATCACTCAAATGCTTTCTGGGCTCTTCTTAAGCACCACGAACCGGATTATGCAAAAAAGAAATACAGTCTCCGCGCTGCCGAACACTTTGTGCCTTCCTGGCTCGACGCCAACAAGATAAGCGGCGGATAGAAGTGATGTCTCGAAAATAGCGACAGCGCCCGTTTTATTTGTGTATAATGTACCCGGAATCAACTAAAGACTTAAAGTTATCAATCGGAGTAGTGTTCTCTGATTCACACTAATTTTCCAAGCACTAAGTTGTTAAAAATAGACAATGGTCGTGCCTTACGGTTTATGAAGGGTATGTATGTTAACAAGCGTTAATGATAATTCCTCCCCCGGTAGTGCAAATAAGATTATTCGCGGGTTAATACTGTTGGGGCTGGTTCTTTCTTTGGGAACCGTGGGGTACATGACACTGGAAGGTTGGCAACTGTTAGATGCCTTATATATGACGGTGATCACCATAACGACGGTCGGTTATGGCGAAGTCAGAAAGGTGGATGACCAGGGTAGAGTTTTCACAATTATGCTCATTTTTATGGGCATGGGCATTATGGCCTATACAGTTGGCACGGTTGCTCAGACCATGGTCGATTTGCAGGTCAGAACCATTTTAGGGAGAAGAAAATTGGGGAAAAAATAAAATCGCTTCGAGACCACTATATTCTGTGTGGGTATGGTCGATTAGGCAAGATCGTATCACATGATTTAAAAGGGGCGGGGATTCCTTTGCTGGTTATAGATAATTCACACGAACCGCTAGAACTCTTACACAACGTTGATTTTCCATTCATCACTGGTGATGCAACCAGCGAAGATATCCTGATAGAGGCCGGCATTGAAAGAGCCAGAGGATTGGTTGCTTTGGTATCGTCAGATGCTGATAACCTTTTTATTACGATGACTGCAAAGGGGCTTAATCCTAGTCTGTATATCCTTGCAAGGGCTGATGAGGAATCAACAGAGAAGAAGCTGCTGAGAGCGGGAGCAAATCGAGTGGTTCTTCCTTATTTAATCGGTGGCCGGAAGGTGGCTGAAACAATCATAAAACCTAATGTCACGGATTTCCTGGAATTAACAGTTCATAATAAAGATATTGGGCTGCAAATGGAAGAGCTGATCGTTAATGAGAAGTCAAGATTAATAGGACTACCTTTAATAGATTCCGGGATAAGAAAGGATATGAATATTATTATTGTGGCAATCAGAGAAAGTAACGGCCGGATGAAATTCAATCCATCCTCACACACCATAATTGGGTCCGGCGATACCTTGATAGCACTGGGGAGTACTGCTGATCTCGAAAAACTTGAGCACATACTTGCCGGTAATTAATAGTGTTCATAATAATTGACTGAAAAAATATTTGGTTATGAACGATAACAATAAAAATATTAAGATGTCATATCCATTCCCAAAGTCGACATCAGCCAGGGAAAGGGTTGCTAAGCTCCTGGAAGTGGTGGATCCTGGAGATACTTTAGGTGTTTTGATTGATGCTGATCCTGACGCTATGGCAAGCGCCATTGCCCTGGGCAGACTTTTGTGGCGAAAAGCAGCACATGTTTTGATCTACCGGATCAATCCCATCAAGCGGGCTGACAACCTGGCATTTATCGACCTTCTAAAGGTTAAACAGTTACATATCAGCCAACTGAAGAAATCAAAAATTACCCGGTGGGCTATCGTAGACTCCCAGCCGCACCATAACGAAGAATTTATGGGGTTTGATTTTGACATTATTATCGATCATCACCCCGTACAGGACGGCTTTAATGCCCGTTTTATTGATATAAGAGAAAACTACGGTGCAACTTCAACTATCATGACGGAATATCTCAGAGCTGCCAGGATCAAACCTTCGACAAAACTTGCAACCGCACTTTTTTGTGGAATCAAAACCGACACGGCAAATTTCACGAGAGAGTGCCTTCATAATGATATCGATGCTTTCAGATACCTCCATAGTTTTGCCAATATGAATATAATAAAAAAGATCGAGTCCTCGGAGATGACCAAAAAGACGCTTGATAAGCTTCACTTCGCAATTGAGCAATTAACCTTAGTGAAAAAGGTAGCATATGTGCACATGGGAAAGGTAGATAATCCCGATGTTCTGGTAATTGTTGCGGATTTTTTTATCAAGATGGCAGAAGCTCTATGGAGCGTTGTATCCGGGGTCTGGGGTGATAAGGTAATCATTATTATGAGGACAGCAAGCTTCCGAAAAAATGCGGGCAAGGTTATTCAGAAACTGTTTGGCCATTGGGGTGGGTCAGCGGGCGGACACTTGAGCGCCGCCAGGGCAGAAATACCCTTATCCAATATTCTGAAAGAAATAAGCGATCAATCCGAGCTGCCAAATTTTATCAAGAAACATCTAACGGGATTGGGATAAATAGGGCCGGCTGTTAATGCTCAGTAACCAGGCAACTCTTTTGGTATAATACATAAGCCAGATGGAGAAACGAGTCGAATAACTCTTGCTCGAAAATAGAGTTCCATGTGGGATGATCACCCGTAGGGTGGTAGATGCGATTTCAAGCGCATGAACCGCCAACAAGCGGTTGCTGCGGATGCCTGACCGCCACCGCAGAGCAGTAGCGTCAGTTAGGCCCGAAAAGAGATGGAGATATGGGTACAAAACTAAATACAGAAAAAGAGCAACGAAAAGATCCTGTCTGTAACATGGTGGTATCGAATGACTCCGAATACTATTATCATTACGCAAACAAACATTATTATTTCTGCAGTGAACATTGTCTGCACAAGTTTAGAGAGCACCCGGAACGATATCTGGACAAGGAAGCCTCATTACCTTATGAAACAGGTGTCAAGTCAACTACCTATACCTGCCCTATGCACCCTGAAATTCAACAGCAAGGACCTGGCAGTTGCCCTAAGTGTGGGATGGCATTGGAGCCAACGGGAGTGCCTGTAGCTGCGACCAAAACCGGATACACCTGTCCCATGCATCCTGAAGTGGTACAGGATCATCCCGGTAATTGTCCCAGATGTGGTATGTCACTGGAACCGGTTACGGTAAAAGTTGAAGAAAAAAATAAAGAACTCATCGACATGAGTCGTCGCTTTTGGGTCAGTGCCGTGCTGGCTTTACCGGTGTTTATTCTGGCGATGCTTGCTGATTTACTTCCTGCACGGTTACCGGAAGGGCTTTCCATGCAAATGGTTCAATGGATTGAGTTTGCACTAGCAACACCTGTTGTATTGTGGGGTGGTTGGCCATTTTTTGTTCGAGGCTGGCAGTCCGTCCGGACTTGGAATCTAAATATGTTTACCTTGATTGCACTGGGTGTCTCAGTAGCCTGGGTATATAGTATGGTGGCCTTATTGTTCCCGCAGATTTTTCCACGCATCATGCAAATGGAAGGGGGATTGGTAGATGTTTACTTTGAAGCCGCGGCCGTGATTACGGCGCTGGTGCTTCTGGGGCAAGTCCTTGAATTACGTGCCCGCTCACGAACCAATGCGGCCATTCAGGTGTTACTCGGACTCGCCCCGAATACTGCGCGCATCGTTCGAAATGATGGAACGGAAGAAGATATCCCGCTGGAACAGGTACAACCCGGCGATACCTTGCGTGTTCGCCCCGGAGAGAAAGTACCTGTAGATGGTACTGTCATTGACGGCGAAAGTAACGTTGACGAATCCATGGTCACAGGTGAACCCATGCCGGTGGCAAAGTCAGCCGGCCGAAAACTGATCGGCGCGACGGTTAACGGAACGGGCAGTCTATTAATGCGAGCAGAAAAAGTTGGCGCCGATACCTTGCTTGCACAAATCGTCAATATGGTGGCCGAGGCACAACGCTCACGAGCACCGATTCAAAAACTGGCCGATGTAATGGCAGGTTATTTCGTACCCGCCGTGGTCAGCACTGCCGTAATCGCATTTATCGTCTGGTGGGTGTGGGGACCAGAGCCGCGCCTGGCACATGCTGTTGTTAATGCCGTTGCTGTACTTATCATCGCCTGTCCATGTGCATTGGGACTTGCTACACCTATTTCTATCATGGTTGGAACGGGACGTGGTGCTATGGCCGGAGTTTTAATAAAAAATGCCGAAGCACTGGAGATTATGGAAAAAATTGATACTCTGGTAGTGGACAAGACTGGTACTCTGACCGAAGGCAAACCGAAATTGGTCACAGTACAAGCAGAAGAAGGGTTTACCGAAGATGAAGTATTGCGTATAGCCGCCAGCCTCGAACGCGCCAGCGAACACCCTTTGGCAGAAGCTATTGTATATGGAGCGGAAGAAAGGGGGGTTGAGTTGCTTAAGACCAATAACTTTCAGTCTATTACCGGGAAAGGTGTCACGGGTCAAGTTGATGGACACACGGTAGCGGTAGGTAACATAAAACTGCTGGAAAGCCTGGGAATTAACGCGGGAGACTTGCCGCAACAAGCGAACCAACAACGCGTCGAAGGTAAAACTGTTATGTTGATTGCTATTAATGGCAAAGCAGCGGGTTTGATAGGTGTCGCTGATCCCATCAAAGATTCAACCCCGGAAGCCATTCACGATTTGCATGCGGAAGGTATCAGGATAGTAATGCTTACAGGTGACAGTCATGCCACCGCAAAAGCCGTTGCCGGTAAACTGGGGATCGACCAGGTACATGCCGAAGTATTGCCTGACCAAAAAGCCGAACTCATTAAGCAGCTTCAAGCAGATGGCCGTATTGTTGCCATGGCGGGTGATGGCATTAATGATGCCCCTGCACTGGCACAGGCTCAAGTCGGTATCGCAATGGGTACAGGTACCGATGTGGCAATGGAAAGTGCCGGCATCACTTTAGTCAAAGGCGATTTACGAGGTATCGTCAGAGCCAGACGATTAAGCCGGGCCACCATGCGTAATATCAGACAGAATTTGTTCTTTGCCTTCATTTATAACTCGATGGGTGTTCCAATTGCCGCGGGAGTGTTGTATCCGTTCTTTGGAATACTGCTATCACCAATTATAGCTGCGGCAGCAATGAGTTTCAGCTCAGTTTCCGTGATCAGCAATTCGCTCAGACTTAGACGCGTACAATTATAAATCTTGAAAGGCAATTTTCGATAGCATCAAGCTTGGCTAACCGGAGGCTTGCAGCCAGCGTAAAAGGCCGCACAGTTGAAGCGCTCCGGCAGGCATATCAAAAAGGAGAACTGAACATGGCAGTTGTAATAAAAGTCAAGCATAAAGAAAAAATCATGGGCAGACTCCGACATGGAGCCGACCTGCTGGGAGAACTCTCTGAGATATGTAAAAAGGAAAAAATTCAATTAGGTCGTCTTGAAGCAATTGGCGCTGTCCAAAAAGCTTGCATAGGATTCTACAACCAGGAAAAGCGTGAATATCAATTCATCACAATTGATCAGCCGTTGGAGATTACAAATCTCACAGGAAATATTTCAATCAAAGACGGTAATCCTATTGTACATGCACACCTAACCCTGTCAGACTCCTCCGGCAAAGCCTATGGCGGTCATCTTGCCCCCGGGACAATTGTTTTCGCCTGTGAATGTATGATTGAATCTTTTGACGGGTCGTTACTGGAAAGAGGATTTGATCAAGAAACCGGTTTACCCCTGTGGACCGTACAAGAATAGAAACACAAACAAATACTTGAACAATCGCTGTGGCATAAACAGGAACAAGTGCCCATTTTATTCTAAACCTTGCGAAAAGGCGAAAGGCCCAAAAAACAGAGAAATTAGTGCGGCATCCGCTGATTTCTCCTAACGGGATTTCAACAGAAACGCCTTTACCTCATAGGGTTGGAACGCAGTTCGGATCACCCCGTCCATAAGGGGATATACTTCCCCGCTGAATACCTCTCTGGACGTTTTTCCAACTGCTTCCGTCTTTATTTTTGCCTCTACATAGGTCCCAATCGTGTTTACAGTTATAAGCAGCCGTTCATTATCTTTCTCTTTTATGCAGCATTGAACCGCTGGTATTCCCTTCGGATCCAACCGGTAAGTTGAAACCATCTCCACCTGAACTTCCTGATTGACGTTCTTCTCCAGTAACCAGGGATAGATTTGATTCAAACGCCCAACAACACGACCGAGACTCCGGCGGCCTTCCTCCGTTTGGCTGATTTCAGGATAACTGAAGAAAAATATACCCCGGCTTCCGTGGACAACAGATAAAAAAGCCAGACAGTCCATCTCTTGCCATGTGGGTAACCTTGGCCAGCCTTCGTCGGTATATTGTTTTCCCCCGAAAGCTTGAATTACGGAAACAAGCCGGTCTGCGCCTACATCCGTTGCAGCTTCGTCCATCGAATCGGAAAGCCAGACCATCGGGCTATAGGGGATCGGATATTGGTCCATCATGAAAAAATCACTGGCCTCCAGATAGTCACGGCATTTCTGAGGACGTACCAGAGCCATACATGTCGGCGCACCGGGAAATCTATCTTTTATCATCCTGTAGATATCATTGGCCTGATTAACGGGAAAAGAGACCAGTTCAGGTTCATCATTTACATAGAAAGCTACATCGGATGGTCTTGCATAAACAGCGAGATCTGCGAGATAGACGGTGAGTCTGTCCGGATCACGAGGAGGTGAGACTACATATTTCAGACCAACACGGTGACATTCCCGAATCGTATTTCTAAGGTCTTTGCCCTCCCCGCTTACGATCACCGTATTGATCGCCAACTTCTTAATCTGTTCCAGATTATCCCTCGTAGCCCCATAAATCCCGACAGGAAAAAATTTATCATAAAACCCTGAAATCTCCCCTTTTTTAAAAAAGGTAAGGTGGGAATATCTGGTATGGTTTACCAATTTTGGCCTCCCGAGGAGGAATGTTTTTCCGGGGTTGTAATTCATAAAACGAAAGGTCAGCTCGTCAGTTGCCTCAGGGCAGGTCACGTATAGCTTGATCGGTTGAAATCGTCGGAAAGTCCAGTGGTTGTTAAGGTAAAATTCCTGTCCCCAGATGCTGATGGAAGGATACACTCCGTTTTCCCAAGTTTCGCGATACATAAACCCGGTAAAGAGATACTCTTTTCCCGCTTCGCCTCGCGGCAAGTTACTCGACCAGACACCTTTCCTATCGTAACCACCTGTAATTCCAAGACATCTTATATTATCCACTGGTTTCAAGAAAAAAGTGCTCTTTATTGCTGGATCGTCTCCTGTTTTTCCCGTCAACCAACCGGCCGGTAGTTCATAACCCCTGTGAACCGTCAATTCTGGATTGGCAATCAGATTATCCGGTGGTTGAAATGCCTTAAGTCCATCCCACAGATCCGCCTGCATTCCTCCATATGAAAGAACGAGGATACCATCTGCATCAGACTTGCCTGCAAATTTCAAAACATTTCTAAACTCCTCCGGTTTACAATCAACTGATTGTACAATTGGCCAGAGATCGCATCGAACAGCTTCCTTATAGTACTGTATCATCTCCCCTACCCAGGATTCAGGCCTGCCGCACATTTTGTGATAGACCATGGGCGATAATACATCCACCATCTTTGATAATTCAAAGGCATCTTGACCGAGGCTGTAAGAGATGGCATTTTGTTTTTCTCCCTTTGTCCAGGGGACAACAAAAACCCCCAGGCGGATTTTATTCCCTTGACGGTAATCTAATATCTTCTTAACCTCCGCTACAAATGAGGATATCTGCTCTTTCTTCCATCTCATCCATTCATAAGGAGAATTCTCTTTGATCCACGCCGCCGCTTCTCCGGTATTTAAGCCCGCAGGTATCTTGATCTTTCGATCATCCTGAAATTTCCGTAAACACCGGGGGCAGTAGCAGGTATCCGGGATTTTTGGTTCCTTTGTTTCCCAGAAGCCGGGATACCGGATAAAATCCAGCCAGATGCCGTCAATGGAATCACCATATTGTGAAACAAGTTTTTTGATGTGATTTAGGCGGTCAGCCCGCCATGACTGGTGTGTGGGACATATACCTCCATATCCTGTATCTTCAGTATCTATCCCCAGTAAAGAGCCGTCGGCCTTAACCGGTCTGGTCTCCGGATATTTTTGCCATGCCCCTCTCCCCCCAAAGGCATTTACCGGGAGATAAACTTTATATCCACGTCCCTTGAACCACTTGATCGTCTCTTCATCTTCCGGTACAAAAACAGCATTAACTGAGGCGTTGTCCATGACCGTTGCGGCATCAACCTCGCCCTTTTGCCGTGACAACTCTCGTAACCTCTGTATCGAAGGTACGCCAAAAATACCCCTGATGGTTTCTGCATAAGCTACATCACAGAAGATACAAACAATAAAGAGTCCCATAGTGAAAGCATTACGACAAACTGAACGCCCAGATACCCTGTGGAGGTATCGAAATAATAATGCTCGGACGAAGCGTCTTATTTCCCCCATATTCCTCTTGTACATAACTTGACAACCTCACAATCACGGAGTTGCGACATTCGATGAATATCAGGACAACTGCACGACAGAGAGGGTAACAACACCCGGCCATGGGAACTTTATGTGGCAACCGGTAAAATCCTGGAGATGATCAAGGAAACGAATCGCCGTAAAGTAATGGAAGGAGTCACACCGTCGCCAGATATCAAGATACCCGAATCTCCCGGGAGAATTATTGCATATCGCGGAGAATAAATCCATTGTCTACCACCCTGGGCTTTCCTGATTGGGATTCGCCGGTGAATCATTTTGATCGAAAAAGGACAAATCGGACTGACTTTGTAACATTGGTAATAGATTAACCGGTTGGCCTGCAGGCTTGCAGATGTTTCCCTTCGCTTTTATAAAAGGGATGTTGGCGCTGTTAAGTGGTTAGATGCTTGAGTAGTTACGAATTTTTTACAATAGTTTTCACCCCGTCCTGTCCCGGGCCTCTTTGAAATCATTCTTTGCTATGACTTCCTTACAGTATTCGAGCTCTTGACGTAATTCCTCCATCTTTTTTTTCAGATAAGCGATTTCATCCCTCAACAATAGTATTAACTGGTTCTTTTCCTGCAAATCGTTTATACTGATATCCGCAAATAATCTCGTCCCCATGCTTTTCCCCCTGGCTTTGAATATGTGAACTATTTAAATTCTGAACTTAGCGATTAAAATCGTCACAATACAATTCAAAGAACAACCTGATATTTTGGTCGCTGTTTCCCGATGATGTCTTATGCTTCTTATCCATCTTCACACAGGAAAAACATAAGCTGGCCAATTTACATTTTTTCAGGTTAACCCCCATTTCTCTCAGCTGTTCTATGGTAAGGAACTCTCCGAAGGCCCTTCTGATAATTTCCAGATTAATCTGCTCCTTCCTGTTGAACCCCCGAGCCGACATTAGAAGGAGAACATACAGTTTCAGCTCTTCGGTGGACAGAGCTGAAAAGCTATTTAATTTATTTAGTTTTTCCAGAAACTCTATCTTTTCCATATATTAGAATCCTGATATTGCAACAATAAATACGACATATATTCTTGTTTGTCAATACAAATACGAATATTTATCTTGTTTTATTAGTCAGTTCTCATTACAGGAATTTACAAATCTGCATTCACAGGGAATTTACAAGTATATATTGACTAACCCCCGGAATTGAGCGATAATTTGACATTCTCCAAGGTAGTTAACCGCTTTAGATTAGGGTGATTTTCTTAGCATTTTAAAACCATGCTAACAAGTTAACTGGTCTGTTAAAAAGGTTTCTGTGCTTTCAAGGTGTTAACTACACTTAGACTAAATAAAGGATGTCGATAGTTTATGGAGTTTCAACTTAGGGCCGAGATTGGCAAGAGATTGAGAGAGGTAAGAAAAGAAAGAGGACTTACCCAGAAGGAGCTTGCATCAAAAATAAGAGGTGGGGTTGATTATACCTACATTGGAAAGATAGAAGGGGGCAAGCAGTTTCCCTCAATCGGCGTACTGAAGATGATCAGTGATGCCCTGGCCGTTCCCCTGAGTTATTTCTTTTTAGAAGAAAAAACAAAGTGCTTTCTGGAACTACTACCTGAGGATTTGAAGGAAGTTACGAAAAACGCGAAAAAACAAGCATTTTTAAGGGCCTTAAAGGATATTAATGAGGAAGACGTTCCCCTCTTTATCGAAATTATTAATGTCCTGAACAAACATCGGAAGCTTCCTGAAAAGGAGGAGAAATACCTCAAAGCGGCCGAGAACAGGGAAAGTTATGGGGAAAATACCGGAACACAAGATGAGCGATAAAAAATTGCTCTTGTCTGTTGCTAAGGGGAATTAAATGAAAATAGATGCCCACTATTACGCTCTCTTAGCTTTCTCGCGTGCATGCGGCTTTAAGAAGGAAAGTGCCCATAAGCTCGCATATGCCTCACAGTTTGTAGACGACGCCACGATAAACCATATTGTCATTGCCGGAGATCCAGGCAATATCCAATATGATGATATTGAGAACCAGCCTTCTTTTTTCAACATGGCCACCTGTCATTCCTATACCCGGATAAAGACATTTAACCAAGAGGCGATGATAAACAATACCTGTGCCTTCCATTTTGTTCCCTGCTGCCGCGGGCCGAACTTTACCAAAAAACTCCGTTGCAGTGAGGAATCGTCAGTTATAACAAATATACTGAGGGAAGCACTTGAGGAAGATGATCTGATAAAGTTAGGGACAGTATTGCACGTCTATGCAGACACATTCTCGCATCAGGGGTTTTCCGGCATCTTGAGCAAGGTAAACGACATCAAGGAGTGCAAGACTCTGTCAAAAATTCCGTGGAACTGGTCGGACAAGTTCGCTAAAGGTATTAAATGGTTTACCAAAAATGAATTTGACAAATTGTTTGATTCGGCAATGCCCGCCTACGGACACGGGCAGGCTATGGAATACCCCGACCTCCCCTTCTTGAGATGGTCTTATGAATACGACTACAGCGATCAATTTTCCACTTCATACAAATCTTCAGGAGAAATTGATAACACAGCAAGATATAAGAGGGCCTTTCAAAAGATAACGGAGTATCTGGAGGATTACCTGGGAAGATATCCTCAATACGTGGATGGAAGTATTAGTTTTCAGAAATTTGATGCCCTTTTTGATACACTTCTCATAGAAAAGACAGACAGGGAGAGGGTAAAAAACTGGCAGAAAATAATCGCCACCCATGGACTCTTTACCAAGGAAGATCCTGCATGTACTTATGACGAAAATGGATGGCTGAGGGAGGCTTTTGCAAATTTTGAAGAGAAAAAATTCAAACAGAGTAAAGTAGACGGGGTATTAATAACCGCTAATTTCTCTATTTCTAACTGGTACAAATATTACCTGGCAGTCAAATGGTACAAGGAACGATTTTTCTATTACTGCTCTCAGGCCGGTCTTGAGATACCCGAGTAATCGCAAGCTGCAAATCACAACTCATAATAAGCAGACCAAACAGCTTATCGCCTGAGTAAAAACATCAGTTTTCAGAAAGGATATTCACTTTCCTGGTTAACCTTGATATCTTACGCGATGCGGTCTTTTTATGAAGCACACCTTTAGCCGCAGCCTTATCTATAAGTGGTATAATATTGGCCAAGGCGCTTTTTGAACCATTACTGTCCTTCGCTTCAACAGTCTTGAGTACTGACTTAACGCCCGTTTTGACACGGGATTTCACAGAATTACTTCTCAAACGCCGTTCTTCATTCTGCCGGTTTCTCTTTTCTGCAGACTTATGTGTGGCCAAAAAACTATCCTCCTTTATTGTTCATACAATTTTAAAGTAGTTATTTATATGAATTCCGCATAGAAATGTCAAGCTTAAAATGTCTTTTGACTCCTCGCCTTGTTAAAATTCTATGGTAGTCTGTCTCTATTCCTCCAGAGTTATCTTGTTGTTGACCATGGAAATATACTTGATCCGCAGGGGTAATACCTTTTGTTCTCCAAAAATAGACCGTAGAGAAATATTTTTCCCTTCAGGTTCGACAATATCCACATTCTCCATGATCAGCTCTTCAATTCCACCACGCTCAACGTATGCATTGATCTGGCACATAAAAATTCCCCCCATCACCATAACGTTAAAAAGTAAGTATAGCTCACATTGCTTTTCCGGGGTAATCATCCCTATTAGACATAATAAACAATTAGTATCCAATAGATGCATTCTGGGTGCTGAATCCAGCTTCCCGGCTTCTTAGCAATTACGACTATTTTATCGTCCCATAAGTCTTTAATATTTTGTTTATTAGTATACATAGTATAGACAAATTATCTTGTTCAATGCAACAAAAAGATTAACCGATCTTTTCCTTTTTCCCCTGTTAGCAACAAATAGATTTGTCCGGTTTAGTAGCAAATGAATTGTCCGCTTTTACTGTCCGGGAGAATCCGGGACTCATGATTCTTATCGGGACAGGTGA
>JBAZOY010000058.1:0-14888 GCA_041648505.1 Syntrophales bacterium
AAAACTATTGTAGCTGCCGGTGGTATTTGAAGAACCGGCTTGCATCCCCAGAAAACTATTGTAGTAGCCGGTGGTATTTGAATAACCGGCGTTCGCCCCCAGAAAACTATTGTAGCTGCCGGTGGTATTTGAATAACCGGCGCTCGTCCCCAGAAAACTATTGTAGCTGCCGGTGGTATTTGAATAACCGGCGCTCGTCCCCAGAAAACTATTGTAGCTGCCGGTGGTATTTGAAGAACCGCTACCTAATCCAAAAAAATGATTTGATAATGATGTATTTGTCCGTAATTCGGCACTTAATGTCCCGGCAGCATTATAGAAATTTGCGTTTGCAGTAACCGAACCAAGTGTAATTGGTTTAATGCTTATCTCCGTAAATGCTCCATCAAAAGTTGCAGTAGGTGTTACGGTAAATGTTAATACCGTTGTTGCGGTTGCAGTATAAGTTTTTGTTTGCGTTGCAGTAACGCCAGAATAAGCAATATCTAAACTACCTAATTGGTAAGTAATACTGCCGACAGTCCTATTAGCAATCGTAACAGCAATTTGGTAAACCGTACCGTTTGTTACATTTATCGCTTGCGTTAAAGTCGCTGTGCTATCAACAACATGTGTTACACTTCCCGCAGTTGTAGATGTTCGCCATCCATTTCCAAAAGTCCAGATTGTTGAATCGACGAAAGAATTATTCCCCAAAGCCTCACTGCCTAAAGTAGCAGTTTCGTTTCCGCCACTATTTTTTATATTTAGTACACCGTAAATGTTTGCCATACCGGTTAAGGTTGTATCTCCAGCCGCAGTTCTAAGATGTACTGCGTTCCCAGCAGTAGTATTGTATATTTTCGTGCTACCGCTAAGATTTGTAAATCCACCAGCTGAAATACCGTTGAGAGATAATTTCAGCCCGCTTGCATTGCCCAACCCATCATAAACGGTTCTTAGCGTTCCATCTAATCCAAGATTGGCGTTTGAAATATGCAACAAATCTTTGTAACTTGCGCTTGGGGCAACTCCCGTTAGGCTTTGCCCGAAACCGAAACCGGTTATTAGCAAAAATGCTAAAATTAATTTTTTCATTTTGTTTTTCCTTTTTGTTTAAAATGTTTCAATTTCAACTTGATATTGTTTGATTGAATTAGTTACACCATAAGCCTTAATAAAAACTTTAGTGAAATATGTATAACTTAATTCTTCTGATTTAAACATACCATTTGAACCATTTGTTGAATTCCAATAAACTGCATTAGGAAAGAGACGACTAAATGTTACTGGTGCTGTTATGCCAACAGCATATTCTAAACTATCTGTTGGACTCATACATTTAATAGTTACTATTGAGTAAGTGCTGCCGGATATGGTAATTGTATCCATAGTCCCACCAACTTTAATAGTATCAATATAAGTTGCAAAACTTATGACTGGCATTACTTGTGATTGTAGTTGTCCTTGTATTGGCAATTTACCCATGTTAATACCACCACTATTATAACCATTTTGAAAATTGCCTACAAAAACTCGCTTTTCTATACCAGTGGCAGTAGTATCTATATACCATAGTTGCTGGGCAAACATAGGTAATGATAACATAAAAAATGTTAAGACTAATATTTTCTTTTTGATATTCATAATGCTTCTATTCTCCATTTTAATTCTATACAAAAATAACCATTAATTAAGTTTATTCCAAATTACATTAACTTGGTATGTTATAAAGATTGAATAAATATTTCAGATATTTACTCCCACCTTTTTCTCTTAATGCTTTTTTATCTTTTTTAATCTTACCAATAGCAGATAATATTACTTGTCTAACCATGATGGGTTTACTATATTCTGCATTATCTGTATTCCATTCTTTAATAGCTTTGATGATATTAGTCTTGCTACTGCTATTACCCTTATATGCATCTTCTAATGCTTGTTGCATTTGTTCTCTAAAGTTACTAACAGCATTAGTCCTATCACCGCTTATCATATCCATAGCAGTCTTAGCTTCTTTAGCATTAGTAGCTTTAACAGAATTAAAACCTAAGCCTTGCATAGCTATATTATATGCAGATAAATCTTCTGGCTTAACCAATGTTTCACCTCTGCTGGTTTGTACACCTAATTGAGATTGCTTAACTGCATTAGTTAAATCTCTAATCATAGATATAGATTGTAATGGCGGAGTATCTACTATTGCTTTCCAGTCACCTTTCATCATTCTAAATAAAGTACTTGCAGTAGATGCGGGTATATCTACGCCAGCTTTTAATCCACCTAATATACTTTGCTGAGATTTAAACGAGTTAAGTCCAGTTATCATATCAGCAACTTCACCTAACCCAGTTTGCGCAAGTACATCCCCCATGCCAGTTCTCTTACTTATATCTATTCCTAATGCAGTAGGTAAACCATTCATTGCTAAATCAGCAAACTCTGGCGAACCTAATACACCTGGCAACGTAGCCATAAACTTACGCATTTCTGTATCAGTGTCTTTCTTGAACAAACCTCTAACTATATTTTGCATATCAGATGAGAAGGGTACGCCACCTACACCAGCCAACATTAACATAGGTAAATTAGCAAATGCAAATGACCATAACTGACCTTTATCAAACTTTTCACTACCTTTAAAACCTTCGACCACACCATATTTTAATGCTTGTGAGTACATATGCATATAGTTGTGAGTAAATGATTTCAGCATATACTGATTTTTAAGTAATGTTCTTAATACACCACGAGATTTTTGCAAAGCAACTGGAGTGTTGACAGAAGGAACTACGTTAATCTGTGCATTAATTAAATTAGCTTGTGTAAAAGCATATTGTTCTGCTTCTGATTCATTTATCTTGCCTTCATTAACTAATTTTTCAGCTTCCATCATCCCTATTTTATAACCAGCTATTAATGCAGTTGCTCTATTAACTTGTTCAACTTGCATATTACCAAAGCCAAGTACCTTTTGTGATGTTTTATATAAACCTCTTTGAGCATTAGTTTCACCCGACATCTGTTCTTCGGTTAACACTGGATTAATTAAACCAGCTTTAGCAAATGTTCTAAAGATAGGGTACATAACCGCATCTTCACCTTGCAGATTAATCAAATCTGCTTTGCCAGCTTCTTCCATCTTATACGCTTTAAGCAAACGTCTGCCTTGCTGAAAACTATTTAATAGTTCTGGCAACGCACGTGAATGATGATAACGAGCAAGCACTGGTAAACCAGTAGAAGCTAATCCAGTAGCATTAATAATCCATTGAGATGGGCGAAACAAAGTAGTACCATAAACTATTGTACGTGCGCCAGCTATAATAGAATTTTCTGCTTTTGTTGTGCGTAGCATTTCTTTAGCATAACTTTGTATGTAATGCATATCTTGCCTATCGACTACATCTTTATAGCTATCTAATAAATCAGATACTTCTAACTGCAGATATTTACTGGAGTTACTGCGAGATAGTTCACTATTTAAATCTTTAAGTGATTGGAATACGTCATGCAGTTTCTCGCTACCGCCAGCTATGCCTTTACGTTCTTCATATCTACGATTAAGCATTTCGTTTTGCAGATAGTTATTAATCTGTTCAATCTCTTTAGTATCTTTACTTGCACCTATCTGGTTAAGTATGCGTTGTAAGTCAAAGTAACCAAGTTTTCTGCCAAGTTCATCAAAGTAGTTCTTTTCATCTTTGATATGATATACTTTAAAACTTCTCTCATCTAATGCTTTCAATAATTCTTCGGCTTCAACTGGGGTAATCTGCCCTTTGCTTTGCAGCATCTTAATGAAACCAGCTTTGTTAGCTAACTTAGTTTGAACTGATTTTTGCGCTTCCGCTATGGAACTGTAATGGTTTCTGTATATAGTTTCAGTTTCATCTGGTCTATTTATTTGTAGTTGTGATACAAATTTTTCATTGGGCAATGTACGTGATATATATGAATCACTAAAATGTTCATCCATTTCAAGTTTAGTAAGATACTTAATCGGCTCACTATAATCACGTTCCATACTTGCATTAGAATCCCATCTACTCACAAGTCTATTAGCTAAATCTTCTAAGGTCAATAAGCTATTACGTGGATTATTCTCATCTACTTTAGCCATATTAGCTTCAGCATTTCTACCTATTAATAATCTAAGCTGGTCAACATCATTTACAACTTTAACTTTGTTCTGGTAATCTTTTATCTGACTAAGCATTTTATCTTTATCAGATTTCCATTTAGCTTTATCAAACTCTTTGCCATTAATAGTTTTAAAAGTATACTTATTCTTAAAATCAGCAGAATTAAGTGATTTCTTAATATCATCTAATCGGGTTAAGTTATCATTAAAGTAATCTTCTGCCATCTTGGGTATATCACTAATAACTTCGCTTGCTTTTACATAAGGATTAGCAAATACTGCTTCCGCTACACCACGCAGTTGCTCGCTAAGGTCTTTATCTACGCCCATTAAATCAAACGCATCTTTACCAACAAATTTATCTACACTCATCTTAGACATAGGTGCTTGTAATATCTCTTTTACAGTAGCATATTTATTCTTGTGGCGAAGTTCATTTTTACTTTCTTCTGCTATGTTACGTTTGTTTGTTTCATTCTCTTTTAATGTGCGTAACGTTTCCCAAACATGTGGTGTAACTTTCTCCCAAGTTACTTTAGATTCGACGCCATCGTCATTGTAATGCACATATTCACCTCTGCCACCCTCGCTTAAATCTTTCATATTCTTAATAAATTCTGGCAAATCTTTTTCTTCTGATACTTTGAGTTTATGGTTATTAAAATACTGCAACATATCTTCTATGTTTTTAGTTTCCTCTGGCGTTGCTTTAACTGTAAACCCTTTTTCAGTACCATCTAAAATATCATTTGCGGTACGTGCTACATAAGCAGCCCTATCATTATTAATCTGCTCAGACATATTTATACGGTTAATCAAATCTGCAGTAGCACCACCTTTTTCAGCAGCTATTTTCATAGTTACCCATAAACGTTGAGACATACCTCTAATAAAATCTCTTGCATTAGATTTATAATGGTCAATAGTTTTAGCAAATGTACTTAGTTTAGCTTCATTTTCTTCGATAGTTTTCTGCGGTATAATGCCTTCGCCACGTATAGACTTCCACTGCTCTTTAGATGCTTCTCCTTTTAGCTTTTCTTTGTATTCATTTTTAGCACCAGTATCATTAAACAATTTAGATGTAGTAGCATTAGGCGGTATATCTGCAGTGTTGAATAAAGAAACATTGGTTTCAAACTTAACATCTTTTATGCTATCTGCAAATTGATTTATCAATGCAAGTTTATCTTCAGCAGATTGCAAACGTATTTTAGATTCTTCAAACCTATTGTAAGATGTGGTAAAGTCAGTTTCTCCGTAATCATTTTTACTGGGAATATCCATGTCGGCATTATTCTTGGCAACTTCAACATCATTTTTATATAAACCACGTAAATCTTCTGCTAATTTAACAAGATTATTTTTATTTGTATTAAATTCTTCTGGCATAGATGAAGTAAATAAATTATCTATCCCATCCTTTAATTGATTATTCCACCATCTTGCACCAGTTTCACCTCTTTCTGGCAGACCAGTGCGATACTCTTTTAATGGTAATCGAGAAAAGTAATCTAACATTTTACCAAATGCAGAAGTGGCTTGATTATATAGAGATACTTTTTCACCATTATTCATCCCCCTTGCTATCTCACCAAACGTCATATCACCATCAAGTAACTTACGGTAAATCTCTGCAGAACTATACATACCATGCCCAGTAAAGAAGTTCTTTAGTTTCTCCCATACTTCTTTTACTTTAGATAACATACCATATTCATCTGGTCGATAGCCTTTGCTGAACTCAACTAATTGTTCTCTTAATGTTTCATGCGCATTTACCCAGCTTTCACTACCTCTTATACCATCACTACCTAAATGAGCAAGAAACTTATCTACTGCCGCACCATCACCTTTACTTGCTAATAGTAAACCAGCATGTACGGTTTCTTCTAATGGCGCACCTTTACCAGTAAGAGTAGCTAATCCAACTTCGACAGTCCCATCTGGTAATATTTTAGTATAACCAGTTCTAACTTTACCTGGCTCAACACCAGTTTGGTCTATAACTGCGTCGTGGATAACTTTAAGTTTAACACCTGGTAACATCTTCGCTACACCAGCATCAAATTCTGCTTTATCTACTGGTTGGTCTGCAAAGTTAGTGGTGTTATAAAGTTGTTTAAGTTCGTATGGGTTCATACTCGATTTATAATCATCAGCTTGTTTCTGTGTTATATCACCGTTTTTAGCAGCTTCGTCTATCGCTTGCTCACGTGTGAAACCTTTGCCAATATAGTTGCTAACTGCAATCGGTACATCAATTTTTTTCTCGCCCACTTTAAGACCAGCTATTTCATTAAGTAAATTATTCTTTTCACGTGCATTTATAAGTTTGTCTTTATAAGCGTTATCAACATCTTCTGGTTTAGTTATATCAAGTTTAGCATCTGTAAATCTGTTCTCTAATGAAGTACGCTCTGGAGAAGATTTAGTTGTACCTTTCTCAACCGCTGGGTTTTCTATATGGAAACCTTGCTCTTCTAATTGTGTGGTAAACTTTCTTTCGCCACCCATTGCCTGTATCTGCTCTGCTTGTACAGCACCTTCAGCAACTTTAGCAGTACCTTGTTCAGCTCTAACTTTTTCGATGTAATCTAATATACCAGCACTCTTCAATGCGTCAACAGATTTCTGGTTATAGTTACCAGCTATTTTATTCACTTCATCATATCTTTTAAGCACGCCAGCAGCCTTAGCACCAGTTACTATACCATCGGGGTCGGTAACGCCAGCAGCATTAAGTAATAATTGTTGAATATCATTTTTAAATACACGTTTTTTACCTTCACTAATATCGGGTATCTTGCCCACAAGTTCTTCGGCAACCGCATCAAACTTATCTTTAGCAGATTTATACTCTGGTTTGCCTCGTGTTTGCCCAGTGGTATTAGTTATATCAAACACTTCTTTAGGCGAAGTAGTTATAACGGCTTCAGATGTAGGGATTTCTCCACTAACGTCCACCGTTTGATTAGGCTTGATTTCGGGGGTAGAGCCTATACTTTGTTCGCCTTCGGTTACGTTCGTTGATTTAAGAGGCACTTCTGGCGTTAGTTTTTCGATTGACTGAGGTTCGTTAGTTACTTTTACTTGTGTTTCTCTATTGATTTCTTCATTGGCGACCTTTGCATCTCCGACCACATCTTTTCCGCCATTGCTAACGCTTCCTTCTGCGATTTTCCTTCCTTTAACATCATCTTTACTTTTTCCGCTATCCACTTGTTCTTGTCCATTTGGTACTCCTTTTTTGGTTACCGTTATCATCGTTCTGCCAAGTCCAACATTCTTGCCAGTTTCATTATCTTTAACTACATATCCTAATACTTTGCCAGCTTCTCTATGCACGGTTAGCACAACACCTTTACGCTGTTTACCATCAGCTTCCCAAGTGACTTCAGCATTAACTTTAGCAGTTTTAGAATATACTTTACCTTCTTCTTTAAGTTTGTCTGTTTGTACTTTATCAAGCACTACATTATCACCTATCTGCATGCCACCATCTTCGGTAGGAGTAACTGGTATGTTACCATCTTTAGTTTCTAAACGTAAATCAGTTTCTGGTTCTGCGGGTATTGGTTCTGCTGAAACTTCTTCTACTGGTTTAATTTCTTCTACTGGTGCTTTAAGCTGACGATTATGCTCTAAGGCTTTCATATAAAGATTTTCTAATCTTCTTTTTTCAACAACATCTCTTACTTCATCTACTTTAGATGTTATAAGTTTTGTGTCAACTTCATGTCCTCTGCTCATAGCGCCCTCCACAATAGACACAACCTTATTAACTATTAGCCTACTGCGTGGGTCGGCAGATACAGTCATTTGTTTTATTTCTGCTTGTGCTTCTTTATTAACTTCTTCTTTGATAACTGCATCGTGCGCCTTTTCAACAGTCTTAGCCATCTCTTGCATTGGCTTAGATTCATTTACATACTTAGCTTTAAATACTTCTGGGTCTGCAAAGAACTCACCTATGTTACTTAGTACATGCTTTTTAACGTCACCGTAAGATATGTTAAACTTTGCAGATAACTTAACCATAGATGTTTGCAAGTCTTTATCTTCTGGTAAAGATACTTTGCTCATCAGTTTACTTAAATCACCAACAGCAACAGAACCAGCAGTCATCTCTGCCAACCCTCTAAGTTTATCAGCATTTTCCTTAACGTATTGTTCTGGTAATTCATTAGTCCATCTATCGTAAAGCTGTTTACCCATCTTTTGTGTGCGTACTTGTTCTAACGCTTGGCTGTAAGTTAAACGAGTATGCTCTGGTATTTCATTATAATAAAATAGTTCTTTACGCATCTCATCAGAAACCTCAACGCCATCACTTGATTTGACTATCTTGCCTTTTCTGAACTGTTCATTATCTATCTTAAATAGTTGACCATTTTCTTCGGTAAAATAATCATGGCTAAATGAAACTGGATTACTTTTGCCATCGTAATTTGTAGCGAACACTTTAACTTCTTTAGTTTTCTGCTGTTGTATAATGCGCTTATAGGCATTAACATCAGTGAAATGCATAGCAGCGAAAGCTAATCCAGTAGCTAAAGCATCTTGGTCGTCCGCACCAGCTAACTTAGAACTACCATAACCAAAGCCAAACGAGCCTGGTATCGCACCAACGGTGTCCATAAACGCTGGGTTTTTTTTCATTATCTCTTTAGTAAACGCTACATTACTAAATGCTTTATTAGACACCATCGAACCAAGTTTACCAGTAATTGCAGCACCCGCACCTAATGCAGTATTATGCAAGAATAGGTTGGCAAGTACATCAAACTTCTGGTCGGTGTGTATAGCATCTACATAAGCTGGTATTCCCATTATATTAAAATTCGCAGCATTACGTGCGACATTGCCCACCAACGCACCAAACCCACGGGATGCTCTTGCTGCAGCTAATGCACCTGTCCCCATACCGCCAGTTATTGCGCCAGTAAGAGCCATTAAAGGTAAGTCCCATAACACACTAACGGTAGTCTCTGCAGCTTTCTCAGCAAATGATTTCTCCCTATCTTGGTCTAACACACGTGCAGCAAAGTCAGATACCATTTTACCTTCAACCGCATCAAGGCTAAGTTTATGCCCATCAAAAAATACACCATCCTTTTGAAACGAGAAATCAGATAGACCATCGTCCATCCCAGTAAGTTTATCAAGACCTAACATCTTCGCCCAACCACCAGTCATCGAACCACCAAATGTACGTTGAGCAAAACTACCAGCACCTACACCACCTCTGCCAGCGACTATCTTATTAAATATAGTTTTAAATGCTTTCTCCTTGGCATCGTCTATATGTTCGTATATAGGTAATGGTTCTACATTTGGGTCAAACTCAGCTCTCTTATCGCCCACACTATTAAATGGCGAGATACCTAAGTTATCAACAAGCTCTGTAGCCACAAGATAGTTGTTGTATTGCTCTCTGTCTTGTGGTGTTTTAAAACTGTCAAGAAAATTCGCTGTCTGTTTATTTTCTTCAACAGTCTGCATAAAACCAGCAGAAGGTAAAGTAACAAAAGGAGATTTTTTCTGTTTCTTATCTGCCATTATTTTCTCCAAGAAGTGCCACGATTAGCACTTTTGCGTGGATTATAATTACCGTCATATACATTATTAAACAAACTACCATTTGATTCTGGTGCGTTATTTGTCCATTCTTTAAACTTGCCAGCCCATCTTGGGTCATACGAAACTGAACCATTTAATAAGTCAGAAGCATTTCTTGCTATTATTAAATCTTCTCTATTAATGCCCCACACATTTTTATCCTCATCGGTTAGCATCGTCATACCTATTTTAGTAGGTCTTGGGTCAATATCTTTGCCAACACTATATTTAAAAACTGGGATTGCTTTAATTTTGCCATCCTTATCCTTGATAACATTTTCATTGCTTAACCATCTACCCTGGGTCATTCCTATGATAAAGTTATTAGCTGTATCGAATGCCCCACCTGGTTTAAATGTTTCATATAATGATTTAATCTTCTCTGGTATATTGGTCGGCATCCCAGTATCTTCATCAACAGTTTGTTTAGCAGTAGCATACTTTTTTAATTCCATTATAGTGTCATCATCTAATGAAACCCACTCTTGGGACATAGTCCTAAGTTTGTTTAGGTTATCTGTCCAATCATAATTAGTGAACCCATTATCATTACCACCACCATTAGATATATTAATTGCTCTTTCTTGTTTACCTTTAACAGATTTATCGTAAGCGTTTAATTGCATCACAATAGCTTTACTTAATATACCTTTATCAAGGTTTGGGAACTGCTGTACTATTTCCGAAGTTAATGAGTTCACCATATTGGTATATTCGTCTATTGTGCGTTTACCATAAGTAGTGGTTGGGTCAACTTGCTGTTCGATAGGGCTAATGCTTTGGAATATCTTGCTTTGCGATATAGCATCTTCAACCTCTTGTAACTGTTTGTTCTTCGCTTTAGCATCATTATAATCAATAATCCTATTCCTGGTTAAAGTATTCTCATCCACAAGCTGTTTATACTGCAACTCTTTTAACGGCACTTCTGTCTTAGCTTGTTCCACCCCTATTTTCGTAGATAAATCATTTGTAATAGCTTTAGCCACTCTTATCCCATCTTCACCTAACATAGAAAACGCAGTGATATAAGGTTGATATGCTTTATTAAGTTTATTTATTCTATCTAAAGATGAAAATAAATTAAGGCTTTGAGTAATATCAGAAGAAGGTGAAACACCGCCTTGCTCACTTGTTTTAGCAACTTTATTAAAGTCAGTTACTTGCTTATCAGTAGTGTCAATTTGGCTTGATTTAGTTTTAAACTGCTCATACAAATCAACCAAGTTTTGATTTTGTTTCTGCTCTTTAACAGCAGCACCAACATCAGCTAACCCACCTAAAAAATTAAGCGAACTTAACCTTGCCATATCTTGTGCAAATGTAGCCATTAATCTACCTTAATTTCTTGTGTATTTATATCTTTCCACATCTTAGCAATGTTACCAAAGCCAGATGTTAACATATTAAACGAACTAATCCCACTCATTAAACCTTTTTGTCCACCAGTTTGGTCTGAGTACCCTTGCCCTAAACTACTCATCATACCTAATGCAGACATTACTCTTTGTTTAGCTTGTGCATCTAAGTTAGCAAAGAAATCACTGCCCCATTGGGCAGCAGATGCTGCACCTTTTTCGCCTTCAGCTATAACTGGTGCTAATTCACTAACGTACATGCTTGCAGATGGTTGTCCTTTAGGTACGCCAGATGCATTAAGTGATTCGCCTAACGAAGCACCTATACCACCAGCTGCCACATTAGCAGAACCTCTATACATAGCAGATATTGACTTGACTATATTATCTATATCTGATTTACTAAATGCAGATGAAGATAAGTAAGGCATATAATCAGATATAGTCTTAGACATATTCTTAAAGTAATCTTCTTGTGGTGAAGATTGGCTACCAAGTATTCCACCCCCTATTGATAGTAATGCGGATAATCCACCAACATAAGGGATTGCAGAAGCTAAACCATTTACATCTTGAAAACCAGACATATTAAACTCCTATCTCTTTTTCTTATCTTCAATTAACTGATATTGCTTTGATAAATATTCTAAGACACCAAGATATTTTATCTTAGCACTATCTAAACTTGCAATTGCTTTTTCATACGTTCGATACTCATTAACAATTTCTACTTGTTTTAAACTGTCTGTTTTTTCTTGTGCAAAACCTAAGACCGTGAATAAAATCATAAATGTTATTGTTTTCATATATTTCCTTTTTTAATTAACCGCTATAAGTGTTACGAGACCATTTTTCACGGTAACCGTTTTACCATCAACAGTCGTAAACGAACCTGTTGCTCCTACCGTCCCATCAACTGATTTATAATTAGTTGTTGGTATAAAATATGGTGAAGTTACAGTTCCGGTGAACGTTGGGGATGCCAATGGAGCTTTTGCATTTAACTGTGTTTGGATAGATGAAGTTGCATCTAAATATGTATGTCCGTGTGATGCCGTTGCAAATGAAGAAGAACTATATCCCGAATTACTTACTTTACTACCAACCAGATCGTACGCTAAAAAGTTTCCATCAACAAAGCCTACCATAGCAGTACCAGTCCCGCCTTTGCTAATAGGTAAGACAGAAAAGGATGCTTCTTTTCCGTTTAACTGTGTTTGAATAGCCGAAGTAACCCCACTAACATAATTTAATTCTGTACCTGTGGGAAGCACTGAAACTGCGCCCAAAGTAAATGGAGTAGGAATTGTTACAGTCCCGGTAAATGTAGGCGAAGCAAGAGCGGCTTTAGCGTTTAGTTGTGTTTGAATTGAACTTGTTGCATCTAAATATCCAAGAGTAATATTACTAATCGATGAGATTGTAACATACCCATTTATATCCGACAACAAAACTTTATTAGCTGTTACTGCCGGTAAATCACTCATTGCTAAAAGTCGAGGCGTAAATGAAGTTCCGTCTCCTACTAAAGTATACCCGCTTGTTGGAGCTATGTCATTTACCTCTGTTATTTGCCCTGAATTATTAACAACAAATTGTGGTGTCGCCGGATTACTTGAACCAACTTTTAATCCCTCTTGAATAACAACGTCCGCATAATTAAAATTATAATATCCGCTTGCCCCTGTAGATATATTAAAGTTAAAATGTTTCGCATCAATACTCCACTGGTTATTGGCAACACTTAACGTTGCTACTTTTGACGTGTCGTCATAAAAACTTATATTGTCACCAAAGCTAATGGAAATTCTTTTTCCACTCGCAGCGGTTTGTAATGACCCGCCCGTGATAGTTGCTCCTGTAATAGTAGAACCCGAATTAATCGAACCTGTAACATTCACCGCTGTAAATGTTGCGCTATCCGCCGTAAGATAACCATTTGTATTTAATCCAAATTTTTGTACAGCTGCTCCATTGTAACCAAAAATCCCGGATGAGTTCATCGTTACGTGTGCAACCGTTCCAGCATTTTGAATAGTCGCTCCTGTTGCCGTCATAATCCCTAAACTATCAACTACAAATTTAGGCGCACTTGAACCGCCGAGTTTTATCATACCGCCAACTAAATCATAATAACTACCTTTACTTGTTGACCAATTATTTGATTGTATAGTTCCGCTTCTTATTTTATCACCGGAAATAGTTGTAGTGTTATTATTAACATCTGCCGCTCCGCCACCGGCGGCGATTCTCCCGGTAGGATTATAACCGCTCGAAAAGGTAGTTGTCCCATCTATTTTAATATGTTTAGCGTCAATAGTTATTGTGGAATCAGTGAGATTAATTTTACTTGCAATTGTAGTTCCATTATAATCAGTAGACGAAACTTTAAGAGTAATATTAGTTGCACTTGTATTTATTTCTCCACGATGAACCGTGACTGAATCATTTGTTTTAATGGTTCTTGTGGAAAACAAATTAATAGAATCTTTATTAAGATTAATTGCACTTCGATGCGTTGTCGTGCTATCCTTTAATTTATTTGTTTCAGCAACGGCTAAATTAATATTAGTAGCATTAACATTTAGTTCTCCTCTATGAACAGTCAAAGTATCACCATACTTATTGGTTATAGTTGAATCTGCCTTTAATTTTATTCCACTCGCATTTACATTAATCTCTCCTCGATGAGTTGTGACGCTATCCTTAACCTTATTTGTCTCTGCAACTGATAAATTAATATCTGAAACGGTTTGAAGTATTCTTGAATTGTGAGAAGTTAATGTGTCCCCTTGTGTATTATTCACCGAAACAATCGAAACAATACTGTTGCTGTTCACCGTGATAGAAGCTCTGTGTACAGTTATCGAATCATTTGTCTTTATAATATTTTCACTAAAAATACCAACTGAATCTGAAACAACATTTATCCCGCTTCTATGCACAACAATGGAATCTAACACTTGGTCACGAAGTCCCATTGTGCTATCCCACTTAGCGACAATTTCTCCCCAACTTACTCCAATTAAAGAATAAAAGTAAATTGTGTTTTGTGAAAGCAAAGAAATTATACTATCATTTTGTGTAATGTTTGTCCCAACATTAGTCCCGCCAATTACACTCTTAAAACTCGAACCATCGTAAGAAAAATAATTTAGACTATCTGCACCGAACCAGAACCGGTTTGCATAAACACCATAACCACTCAACAAAGAGCCGTCCGGCTTTTGTATTCCCGCTAAATTCCCGACTTGCACTTTCATATTTGAAGCAGATTTCCACGCTGCCCAAGAATTTATGTTCGCAGTAATTCTTATGTAAGGAGAATTTGGTTCATCGGAATAAACCCCGACCATTCCTTGTCGTGAAAGAACACTATCATTCCCAAGTCTTACAAATACATCCCCTTTAGTAATCCTTGCTTTATTTGTGGGCGCACCACTTAGTAATGAGGGATAAACTTTCAATCCATTAACAGAATCAACTTTGAACACTAACCTTTTTATTAAGAAATTATTTATGACAATATCACCATTGGCATCGTAAGTCGCTCCACTCATATCAACTCTTTGGCACATTAACATATCACCGTGTTGGAATGGTGAAATGTTATTTGTACTTGCCGAATCTGTTATAAACCAAAGTGCAGTTGCCGGTAATCTCCAAAAATAATCATTTGTAGTATCGACTTTCGCTGTGGATGTTACAAGAAGATTTCCATTCTCTCCCCTAATTTGGTTTACAAGAAACTCCAGAGCTTGTAGTGTCCCACGAATGACTATATT
>JBAZOY010000059.1:0-14557 GCA_041648505.1 Syntrophales bacterium
AAGGCATGTTTTTAAGCTGAAGAAATATTATAGTTTTATCACTTTTGTTGTTTGAGTATAGCAACCGTCCTGTTTTCTTGGTTTAGGTATTTCCTTGCTACTCTTATAATATCTTCCGGTGTTATCTTTTCTATAACAGTTATGTGATCTGTCATATAGCGAAAATCTCCCACCAGAATCTCAAAATAGGAGAGGGCACTGGCAAGTCCGGAATTGGAATTGAGCCCTCCGATAAAGTCAGCCTTTAATTGATTTTTTACCTTTTTCATTTCCCTTTCAGATACAGGTTCTGTCTTGAGCTTTTCGATTTCTGCATATATAGCTGTCTCCAGTTCAGCATTTGTATGAGGGTGGCGTGGCGTAGCAAAGATAGTAAAGAGATTTGGATATCTTGCTCCCGGCATGCCATTTATTGTCTGGATACTTTCCGATAGGCCTGCTTTTTCTACAATAGCCTTATAGAATCGTGATGTCCTTCCCCGTGAAAGTAGATAATCAATGACATCGAACGCATAGTCATCAGAAGAGGGCAGGGCAGGCTTATGATACCCTATGATCAGCCTCGGGTTTGCATCAGAAAGTAGCTCAACTCTTCGCTCTCCCATTTGAGGTGGTTCTTCGGTGATGTAAGAAGTGTAGATTCCCCTGCGGGGAATACAACCGAAGTATCTTTTGATGATGTTAAGGGTATCTGACGGATCGATGTCTCCTACTACCGCGATAACTGTGTTATTTGGAGCATGGTATTTCCTGAAAAAATCTTCTGTATAGGCGTAACTCAGAAATAGCATATCTGATGGCCAGCCTATGATCGGCCGACCATAGGGATGGGCATGGAAAGCGGCAGCGAAGAATTGCTCAAAAAGTTTCCCATCAGGATCAGATTCTATTCTCTGTCGTCTCTCTTCCATTATTACATTACGTTCAGTATAAAACTCCCTGAAAACCGGGTTGGTCATACGGTCGGCTTCGATCCTTGCCCAGAGTTCAATCTTATTGGCAGGAAGACAAACCTGATAAGTTGTCAGGTCCTGTCCCGTGGATGCATTTATATCCACTCCTCCATTTTCCGTATATAGACGGTCAATGTCATTAGTTACGATCAATGATTTATGCCTCTTCTGCAGTACCTCCAATCGGTGTGTCAATTCGGCAATGCGCTGTGAGTTGACGTCTCCGCCCTTCATCTTTTCCTGATCGAGTGCATGTCCGGCTCTTATAATTTTTTCAAGTATAATCTTTTCTTTTGCATAATCGATGGCTCCGATAGTTTTAGTTCCCTTGAACATCAAATGTTCCAGGAAATGGGCGGTGCCGGTTCTGCCGTTGTTTTCATCAACTGCGCCCACATTATGCCTTATGTAAAGAGCTACTGTGGGACTTAAATGCCTTTCAAGCAGCAGGACCTTCAATCCATTTTTCAGGGTATGTTTTTGTACTCGCTTTTCAAGGTCATATGAAAATGCATTTCTGCACAGGCAGAAGAGGGAAAGCAACAAAATAATGATGCAAGGCAATTTCCATATATAGTATAAATTGTTAGATAAAAATTCTTTATTATATTTAATGTTATTACTCATACCTTTAAGCAGTCCTTTAACTAGATGGTTATAAGATCAACAATTCCTCGTCATTAGTTTCAATTCCCTATACATTTCAAATGTCAATTCTTTCCCCTGACAGGGGAGCAGAGAGTTATTGTGATAGAGAGGCTCTCCGGCAATATCATAAGATGCTGCCTGTATTGATACATCCCACAATGCGATTCCTGGAATGGGGGAATACTCTGCAATAATAGGCTTCGCTCCACATGATAGCACATAACGGATAGTCTCACGGAGCTCTGAGGCCGTCTGAGAAGGCAACCCACAGAGCAGATAAACCCCGATTTCATCTGTTTTATAGCCGGCCTTTTTAAGATGAATGATGGCTTGCCGAAGCTCTTCGTTGTTGACTTTACCGCCTGTTTCGGCCTGCCTTTTTGCATCTGCTGTTTCAAACCCGAAGCGGATAGTTCTAAACCCTGCGCGAAACATTAAAAAAGCGACTTCCTCCGTTATATCCCGTAGATGAAGGCCATTAGGACAATGAAACTGACATGATAACTGCTGTCTTACGATTTCTTTTAACATAGGAATTGCTATATCTTCAGGATTGACGAGCAGAGCATCATCATAGAATGAAAAATGTTTAATTCCGAAATTTTTATTCCAAAAAGCGATCTCATTGACGACTTTAAGGGGATCTCTTCTTCTAAAACCTTTATTTAACAGATGAGAGGCACAATAGCTACATCGGTAGGGACATCCCTTTGATGTTATAATGGGAAACTGATCCTTATACGGAATTAGATCGAGAGCAGGGTAGGGGTATGAATCGAGATTGTCGAAATCCGGCATAAATAAAGGATCTTCTCCAAACATTTCTTTTAATAGTTTCGGTATGTATCTTTCTCCTTCACCTGAAACTGTAAAGTCTGCTCCTGAATGTAATGCGTGTTCCGGGCAAAGGGTTACATAGTTTCCCCCCAAGATGATTGGCGCTCCAGGGATCATATCTTTCAGTATACGTATTACTTCAAATACCCCCGGATACCAGTAAGTCATCATGGAGGTAATGATGACCAGATCCGGCTGCTTACGGCAGGTAATCTCCCTTTTGAATATCCTAGGGGTAATGCCGTAGCGGTTATATCTTCTGGGGATATCTTTCAGGGGTTCTGGTTTGGAAATGCTTTCCTTGGGATATTTGCCATGGCCTGATGGTTTTCTCCGGGCTAATCTGATGTGCGCCTCGTTGTTCATTTCCGGGTGCAGAGGATTAAGACAGTCGATAAGATCAACCTCGTAGCCGTTTTTCCGAAGAAACCCGGCAATATAAAGTAGACCAAGCGGTTTCATCCAGAAGTCATAGGCGGCAAAATCGTATATCCATGGATTGATCAAAAGGATATTTTTTTTCTCGGCCATAAAATAAAAATACCATAACAGTTATATTATTACAATCACCGCTTATCTTGTTACATATTTGACATTTGCCCGGCCGCTCCTCTTCAGATAAGAAGTAGAGAAGAGCCACGGATAATATACTTTATAATATTATACTGTCTATCACATTATTAATTAAATCTAATTCGCCATAAATTTTTATTACAAATTACTTGACAAATACAATTTGTACTGTATTTATATACAGTATAGGCGACTTAGTAATATTACCTGTCCGGTATAATTAAACAGTATAATTTACTTGACAAGTAGAGCCGTCTTGTGTTTCATGGTTAATCAGGAAGGTAGGGGGCTTTATAAACAGACTAAACAGTATAATTAGACAAAAGGAGGTACTTAGACCATGTCTTCTCTTGGTAATAACTTACTTGTAAACAGCAAAGAGGTCATCGAAAAAACGGGGATTTCCAGGGCAACACTTAATAATTACATCAAGCTGGGTATATTACCAAGGCCTCTTATAAAAAAGCCGGAAGGTGCAACAATACGGGCCAAGAAAATTGGATACTTTCCTCAAGAGATTATTGAAAATATCGAGATAGTCAAGCGCATGAAAAGGGAGGGGTATTCCATAAAAGACATTGCTAAGAAATTAGATAATTTTTCAACTGTGCACTCTACAGGGAAAGAGGATTTATCTGCCGCCAGTCCACTTGAAAGCGATTCACTATCAATAACAACCAAAAAGGTCAACGAGCGGCGAAAAGACACAATCGAAAATACATTACGGGAAACAGATGAAGGACTAAAGTTAACGATTAGTGATCTCCACTGTCCGGCCTACCTGTTAAACCAGAGATTTGAGATCCAATGGATAAGTAAAGAAGCGGAAGATCAAATATTCCATCATGATATTCACTCTATTAGAGAGACTAGGTCTAGAAGCGTATTTAAATTATTTCTTAATATGGAGATGTACAATAATGACCACAACAAGAATGACTTACTGGAGTTTCATATGCTTTTTGTAAAGTCAAGGCATACAAAAGAATCACTGGCAGAACTTTATGAAGGCATTTCTAAAATGGAGCTGCATGTCCTAGAAAAAATATATGATCGAGTTTGTTCTGAGCCGGGAGATCCCATTAAAGAAGCTTATCTGAATCTCGCTGGTTTCGATGGTATCGTGAGATCATATCGTGCGTACCGAGTCGTTTTCAGGGAAGGGATATTGTTTGTGTATGTTCCCGTCGATAATTTACTGGACGGCGTAATTGAGTTGTTGTCATACCGGAAAAAGGTACTCGGCGAATTACTGCAACAACGTATTCCCACACTTGTTTCCTTCTGTGTCCTTATCGCAGATTTACAGGATTCAGTAAAGATTTGCGCCAATTTACCCCCTGAAGAATATTTTTTATTAATTAATCAGCTCTGGAAATATATGGAGGATACTTTTAGAAAATATTATGGGGTGTATGGGAAGCATACGGGTGATGGCATCGTTTATTATTTCATGAAAGATACAAACTCCGATTATCTTACGAATTCCATTTACTGTGCTTTGGAGCTAAGAGAAAAAGTGAAAAAACTGAGTATGGAATGGAAAATGCGCAAAGGGTGGTTTCATGATCTATATCTGAACATAGGCATCAATGAGGGGCAGGAGTATTTGAGTCATATTACCCCTTCACCTGGTATCGAATTTACTGCCCTCGGTGACTCTGTTAATTGTACCGGTAGACTGTCCGATTTTGCCCGCTATGGGGCTATTTGGGCAACGAAAAACTTGATAAACAAATTAAATGTGGAAGACCGTAAAAAGATTCGTTTTGGGATCAGACGAAAGGATAATGACCGTGAAAAAATAGTGGAAAACATGTTCTTTCGAGTTATGGATTTGTTAGCGGAGGACAATTCGAGATCCAGTAAATTCATGGATATTGCCACTATCTCAGTTGCAGAAATTATAGATCTAATATAAATAACTAAGATTTAGACACTCGGCTTGATACTTTAGACAGCGTAATCTTTTAGTCCAATGTTGTGAACAACGTATAAGTAACGTGCTTATGCAAAAGGAATATCCTTGACAAACAAAAAGTAATGAATATCCTTATACAAAATAAGATCTACGTTGAACCTACTTTGTCGTAAGAAAAGGTTAGAAAAAAACTATGGCGGAAGATTATTATAAAATACTGGGGGTTGATAAAAAAGCGGACGATAAAGAAATTAAAAAGGTTTATAGAAAACTGGCTTTGAAATATCATCCCGATAAAAACCCTGATAATAAGGAAGCGGAAGAAAAATTCAAGAAGATAAGTGAGGCCTATGCGGTTCTCAGTGATCATGAGAAACGCCAGCAATACGATAGTTTTGGTTCCGATGCGTTCAGCCAGAGATTCAGCCGGGAGGATATATTCAGGAATTTTGATCTCAACGAAATATTAAGAGACTTAGGCTTCGACATCGGCGGTATGGGAGGAAGAAAAACCTATACGACACAGAACAGAAGAGGTCCTTTCACTGAAGGTTTTGGCACTCAACATTTCGGACAAATGCCTCAGAGGGGACAGGACCTTCTCTACAATCTGTCGATCACCCTTGAAGAATCTGTGTCCGGTGCAGAAAAAAAACTATCTCTGCAGAAGGAAAACAAAACCGAAGAGATCAGCGTTAAAATACCTCCCGGGATTAGTGCGGGGAAAAAATTAAGACTGGGAGGCAAGGGTGCCCCTGGTATCAACGGCGGAATGCCCGGTGATTTATATTTAAGTATCAATATCCCTCCCCATCCCATTTTTACCAGGGATAATAACGATATATATGTAGAAAAAACGATCAACTTTTCTCAGGCTGTCCTTGGTGTTTCTATTGATGTACCTATCCTTGATGGTTCCACGAAAAGGATTAAAATTCCTCCGGGTACTCAGAATAATACCAAGATAAGGATGAAGGGGTATGGTATTCCAAAATTAAAAGGTACGACTAAGGGGGACCAGTATGTTAAAATTATTGTTAGCGTTCCTCGAAACCTGTCCGACAATCAAACTCAATTAATAAAAAAATTAGCCGAGGAAGGATTATAAGAAATATTTATACGTCTTATAAGATATCTTATGTAAACTTTGTTAAATTTTGCTGTTTCTTCGTTTCTCGGGGACAAAATTGTTTTTCGTAGGATTTTAGAGGGAAGTGTGAAACTACGGTAAATAAGACGCTAAGAGATCCCATGACATAAAATATCGCCCGCTATACGTCCCGAAAGGTCTTGGAAGAATTCCTGCTAAAATTGTATTGGTGAACACAGAGGAGTATTCCTGTATTGAAGGCGGAAATACCCTTATGTGCTGCCAGTAATGGCAGGAAGGAAAGGGTGGCACCTCGCCGCTGTGGAACATATATTGTTTCCGCTGGTCGCACATATAGAAACCGACAAGCGGGTGGAGAGACAAAAAGGAATGGTTGCTTTTTCCCTACCCTTCCCTATTATTTTTTGCATGTATATCGGTTATTGATAAACGATATTTATTGGACATTGTCTCTCTTCTTTACCAGAAAATATAATTCGCTTTTTTCCTTCAGACTTCCAGCCAGTACTTCAGCGTCATTACCGGTTCCGCAATAGAGGTCCAAAGACTTCGGTCCTGTTATAATTCCACCGGTATCCTGGAAAAGGACAAAACGAGAAAAGGACTGCCATTCGACGATGTTACCATTATTTAGTAGCGGTTTTCGCGATCTGATAAAGGCAAGAGCTCCTCTCGGAAAGACTTTAGGATCGGCAGCTATTGTTCTGCCGGCGGTGAGAGGAAAGCCAAGTCCTCCTAAGGGACCATTCTCAAGGATACGAAAGAATATATAACTTTCGTTATGATTGAGAATCTCCGAGAGCTCATCAGGATGCTGCTCACTTAGGTATCTCTTGACTGACCGGTGAGAGAGCTCTCCTTTTGATATCCTTCCTTGACTCAGTAAAAATCTTGCTACACTACGAAAAGGATGGCCATTCGACTGGGCATAACCGACCTGGATAATCCCCCCGTCAGGCAGTCTTATCTTTCCGGAACCCTGGGTATGAAGGGAAAAAAGAGCAACAGGATCATCGACCCAGACAATCTCCAGACTTCTGTCTTTTAAAACATCAGTTCCGTCAATCTCTGCACGGGTGTAATGAGGGATTACTTCTCCATTCTGTAATCTTCCTACAATACGATCATTTCCATATTTTTTGCTGAATTTGCCCAGCTTAACTACTACAGTATCATCAGGTGTTCTGTAAATCGGGTATCTGTATCTCTCTGTTCTTTCGAGGGAACCTTCCAGAATAGGCTCGTAATAACCGGTAATGATAACGGGTTCATTATTATCAAAACCGACAGCCCGATAAACATCAAACGTATCTCTGATTTTTTGTCTTTTGTGTTCGTATGCCCCCGGGCTTCTTACTATATCCAGAAATGAGAGAAGAGATTCTTTTAATTCCAGGGAAGTGTACTGCTCATTTCCATAGCGATAAAGAGAATTCGTCTTTCTGTCATAATATTGCAGACTCCTTTCCACCGCCAGTTCGAGGGATGCTTGATCAAGATCATCGTCAAAAAAGGGGAGATACTCTTCGGAAATCAACTCCAGGAGGACCGGTGGGGCTGGTGGGATAGGTGTCGGTTTCTCAACCTTTATCGCACACCCCGCTAATAGGAGTAGAATTGCTATGAAGAAAAAAGGGATAAAGTCTCTACAAGGTCTAAACTTTAAATCCGAAAATTGTTTTGAGGTTTTAATTTTAGCCATTTTAACTTATTTTGAATTTACTAAACTTTTGCAAATAAGTGGAAATCTTATGAACTGCACCTCGCAGCTAATATACCACTTCCTGAGTCCTTCCGAAATAGTTTTTCTAAGTCTGGTTTCACCTATCAGTAGGATAACTACCTAGTATTACTTGTATTGACTTTTTAAAGGATATAAAATACACTGAAAGTGAAAAAAATGTATAAACTTGGCTTAGGGATAACCTCAAAAGCACCTTACGGGAGAAGCTATCGGATGGCCAAAGACGGTATTGCTAAAAAGACGCCCACCCAAAATGAAGAGGCAGAACACAGATTCTTCTTCAAGCCGGAAGGGATGTGTGGCATCTCCTCCGTTGGCACGGAAGGATTAAATATCTATTCTGCAGACATAACCCTCGTCAAAACACTTGAAACCCTGAAACCTCATGACCACCTGTGCCTTATTTATGAATCGAAGGAAGAGTGGAGAAATGCTGTAATACCTTTTCTTGTTATCGGGCTTAAGCAAAACGAGAAGTGTGTCTATGTTGTAGATACCAGTACTGCCGATGAAATTCGCAAATACCTGGTTGAGGAAGGAATTGATGCCGTTACTGCCGAGAAGTCCGGCCAACTAACTATTCTAAACGAAACTGATGCATATACCAGGGAAGGTTTTTTCGATCCTGATAGAATGATTGCCCTTTTAATATCGGAAACTGAAAAAGCTGTTGCTGAGGGATATCCCGCTCTCCGGCTAACAGGAGAGATGACATGGGTCCTGCGCGGCTATCCCGGTTCGGAAAAACTGCTGGAATATGAGGCCAAACTCAATCGCGATTTCTTCTCTTACTATCCCTGCCTTGTTATCTGTCAGTACGACCGATGGAAGTTCGACCAGGAAGTGATCAAGGGTGTTATCGTGACCCATCCCATACTGGTGTGGGGGAATAATGTCTATCATAATTTCTATTACATTCCACCTGAAGAATTTCTCAACCACAAATGTGCCGAAGGGGAAGCTCAACACTGGCTTAACAATATTGAGCGCGAACATCAAATGTGGCGGGAACTCGCCGAATCTCGGCAGAAATATGTCGAGCTGGTCGATAACTTGAACAGCGGCCTTGCGGTATACGAGGTAATTGATGACGGTCGGGATTTTGTTCTCGTCGATTTTAACCGGGCCGCGGAGAGAATAGAGAAAATTAGCCGTGATGAGGTGATAGGCAGGAGCGTGCTCAATGTCTTCCCCGGGGTACGGGAATTCGGACTATTTGAAGTTTTCCAGTGGGTGTGGCGTACCGGTAAACCTGAGCATCACCCGGTTGCCTTGTATCAGGACGACCGTATATCCGGCTGGCGGGAAAATTATGTATATAAAATACCCGGGGGTAAAATCGTAGCTCATTATGACGACCTGACTCGGCTAAAGCAAGCAGAGGAAGCACTGCATAGAAGTGAAGAAAATTTCCGTTCTACTCTGGAAGATTCCCCGCTGGGTATACGTATCATAAGTGCCGATGGTGAGACTCTCTATGCGAATCAGGCATTTCTGCACATCTATGGATATGCCGGCCTCGAAGAGTTCAAAAAAATTTCGGTTAAGAAGCGCTACACGCCGGATAGCTATACTGAACACCGGCTAAGAAAGGAGAAGCGAGTAAGAGGCGAATATGTACCTCCCAGATATGAGATAAGCATTATGCGCAAGGATGGTAAAATCCGTTATCTTGAAGTCTTGCGTGAACGAGTGCTTTGGAATGGCGAGGAGAGGTTTCAGATGATCTACCAGGATATCACCGAACGCAAGCTGCTGGAGGCGGAACGCCAAAAAGTTGAAAAGTTGGAATCAATCGGTACATTGGCAGGGGGTATTGCTCACGACTTCAACAACTATCTAACCGGTATCATGGGTAATATCGGCCTGGCCAGAAAATATGTGGAGCCGGAAGGACAAGCCTTTGAGAGGCTCAAAGAAGCAGAAAAAGCTTTGGTAAGAGCGAGAGATTTGACTCAGCAGTTACTGACCTTTTCCAGGGGCGGTGCCCCAATCAAGACGGTTGTTTCCATCGGCAAATTAATTCGGGAGTCCGCCAGTTTTGCCTTGAGAGGTTCTAATGTTAAACCCAATTTCTTCCTGCCCGATAATCTCTGGGCGGTAAAAGCCGACGAGGGACAGATAAACCAGGTAATCAGTAATATCGTCATCAATGCCGACCATGCCACGCCTAAAGGCGGACAGATCAATATAGAAGCAGAGAACTATCTCATTAAGAAAAGATCGGTTTTACCGCTACTCGCAGGCAACTATGTCCATATAGCCATCAAAGACAGTGGTGTAGGTATTCAAAGGGAAGATATTGGCAGGATATTTGAACCCTTCTTTACTACCAAGCAGAGGGGGAGTGGCTTGGGGCTGGCTAGCGCCTATTCCATTGTTAAAAACCATAGTGGTCATATCGCAGTCGAATCCGAACCGGGAGTCGGAACAAGCTTCCATATATATTTGCCTGCTTCTAAAAAACAGATAACAGCAGAGGAGAAACTAGTTATGGACAGCAGCATATTGCGCGGTAAAGAAAGAATACTGGTGATGGATGATGAGGAAATGATCAGAGAGATGCTCGGTAAAATGCTGAGCCTCATTGGATGCGAAGTAGAGCTTACCAGTGATGGTGCTGAAGTAATCGGGCGATTTAAAGAAGCCAAAGAGGCAGGACAGCCCTTTGACGCAGTCATTTTGGACCTGACTGTTCCCGGAGGAATGGGTGGCAAGGAAGCAATTAAGGGGTTGCTTGAAATAGATCCTCAGGTTAAAGCGATCGTTTCCAGCGGCTATGCATCCGATCAGATTATGTCCGAATATAAGAAGTACGGCTTTAGTGCCGTGCTCAACAAGCCTTATACTATTACCGATATTGAAAAGACACTTGGCAATTTGCTGGGCAATAAAGAAGTAGGCGCTGATCCGGATGACTTATGATAGTTTAGAGCTCTCTGTTGCGAAAGTAGTCTGACAGTGCCTCCACGAGGCAAGGTATTGTATATTGTTCCTGCAAGATATCCACGGAAATGCCTGCATTTCGTGCAGCGTTTGCAGTGACGGGACCTATACAGGCAATCTTGATTTTCGAAGGCAGGACAAAATCCCTTCCCATGGTTTCCAGAAAATTTATCACCGTAGAGGGACTGGTAAAGGTAACAACATCTACCTTCCCCTGATTGATCAGTTCTTCAAGTTCACCCCTTTTTCTCCCGGAGTTGACCGTCCTGTAAGCGGTTATAACATCGACTGAGGCGCCAAGTTTTGCCAATCCATGGGGGAGAACATCTCTGGCCTCTTCAGCACGGGGGAGTAAAAATCTCTGTCCACTGATATCAAGTTTGTTAAATGCCTCCAAAATTCCTTCAGAAATAAATGTTTCCGGTACGAGATCAACCCTGATACCGAGTCTTTCAATCCTGGCTTGTGTCGCCGGTCCGATAGCGCATATCCGTACACCTCTCAAATCGCGGATGTCCCTTTTGTTTTCTTTCAAACGGGAAAAAAAGAAATCCACGCCATTGGCACTGGTGAAGATGATCCATTGATAATCTTCAAGCCCTCTGATGGCGCGATCAAGATTCTGATAATCCTTCGGAGGAACGACTTTGATAACGGGAAATGAAATTACACGTGCCCCTTCTCTCCGCAGGAGGGCGGCAAATTCATGAGCCTGCGCCTCAGGCCTTGTGATCACGATACCCTTGCCGAAAAGGGGGGTATTTTCAAACCAGTTCAAATCATTACGGAGCTCTACAACATGGCCGACGACCAGAATGGCGGGAGGAGAAAAATGTCTTGCTTCAGCTTTTGCCACTATATCCTTAAGGGGAGAGGTTATTGTTTCCTGATCTGCTGTTGTTCCCCAGCGGATCAGAGCGGACGGTGTATGGGCATCCTTGCCACACTTAATCAGATGAGACACGATATGAGAAAGATTTTTTACTCCCATCAGGATAACAAGAGTCTCCATACGTGCTAATGCTTCCCAGTCTATGTTTCTTTCGTCTATTGTAGGATCTTGCTGTCCTGTTACAAAGGCTACGGAGGATGTGTAGAGACGATGGGTCAATGGAATCCCTGCGTAGGCGGGAACAGCAACAGCAGAGGTAACACCGGGAATAACCTCAAAAGGAATACCTGCCCGTGCAAGTGCCTGGGCCTCTTCGCCGCCACGCCCGAAGATAAAGGGATCACCTCCCTTGAGTCTTGCCACAACCAGGCCACTTTCCGCCTCCTTAAGCAGGAGCTGATTGATCTCCTCCTGCTTGAGAGTGTGTTTCCCTCCTTCTTTTCCCGCATAGATCAGGCGGGCACTGTCCTTTGCATGGCAGAGGATCTCCCGACCGACGAGGTGGTCATAGACAACCACATCAGAGACCTGCAGGCATTTTAACCCCTTGATAGTGAAAAGACCGGGGTCACCAGGTCCAGCTCCGATTATATAAACTTTCCCTCTTTTCATATTATAAATTATGATTTGCTACTGATTCCAGAATCGCCCGTCCACCTCTCGATAATATCTTTTCGGCCAGATCCTTACCCAGTTCCTCTCCCTCTTCCTTACGTCCTATAACAGTCTCCCTGATCATTACCCTGCCATCCAGCCCTCCCACAAGACCCCTTAATATAAGGTCGGAACCCTGCGCCTTTCCGTAAGCGGCAATAGGTAAGCGGCAGCCTCCTCCCACCCATTTTAAGAAAGACCTCTCGGCTCTTACTTCCAGCCAGGTTGGTACATGATTGATAAAAGAGACCGTATTTTTTACTTTTGTATCACTCCTGCGGAGTTCTATGCCAAGCGCGCCTTGCCCGACGGCGGGCAGCATCATCTCTACCGGTATGAACTGAGATACCCGATGAACCCAACCCATCCTCTTTATCCCTGCTGCAGCAACCACAACACCGTCTAGAAGAGTGTCCGTTTCCGCTTTTCTTAATCGCGTATTCAAATTACCACGGAGAGGAACAATCTCCAAATCCGGCATCAGATTCTTCAGCTGAAATCCCCTCCGTAATGAACTGGTACCGATCCGGGCGTCGCGGGTAAGTTCATTCAGCTTTCTGTTATCTTTTGATATTAAGACATCCCTTGGGTCTTCCCTTTCTGCGATGATTTCAATTTCCAGACCATCGGGAAGCTCAGCGGGGACATCCTTCATGCTGTGCACGGCGATATCAATCTCATTCCGGAGGAGCGCTTCTTCAATCTCCTTGACAAAGACACCTTTCCCCCCTATCTCAACCAGAGAAACATCCTGCATGATGTCCCCTTTAGTCTTGATTACGATGACTTCAATTGCCAGGGGGGGGAATTTATTCTTCAGTTTTTCCGCCACCCATTTTGTCTGTTTCAGGGCCAGATCACTTCCCCGCGTCCCTATCCTCAATCGTTCCTTAATTTCCATGGCAAATAACAGATTTTCCTTAAACATTCAAAACCCGGAATTCATGAATCAGAATCCCGAATAAAAGACAAAAAGGATTCTATTCCGGTGCCTGACCGACCGGTCTATCTGCTCTGAAGTAGTTAAGAAGAGAGATAAATTCGGAAGATTGCAGGGGATCTTTTAACATCCCGAGGAGATGAGAACTACAGCGACAGTCTGAAGAACCGAAGCGTGCAACTTCCCAGTCGGCAATTGACTTTACTGAATGAGCAACTTCACATTCAAGACATTCTTCAGTGCGGATGGGGATGGCGATGTGAAATTCGGCAATTGCCCTCAGATAATCAATATGCCAGAAGCACTTCTTTTGCCTCCTTTTGTGTCTCTGGATACGCATGGCTAAATTTTTTTTGCTGAGCCAATATATATAGTACCCTTCTTTAAATGCAACTTCACCGAGCTTTCCTACTTCTATCCTGATCTTTTCAGGAAGCCTAAGAATCAGGAGGTAGCTCCCCCTGTCCCTGACCTTTTTCTCCATAATTTCCATGGGAACTCTGAGGGTTCGTACCTTCGCCTCTCTCTCGATCACCTCAATCCTCCCCTTCCCTATCCTTTCACTTAGACCACTACATTAATATCCTGTTTGTTCCTCAAATCTTGCCAGTGTAAAGAGCATGTCAGCCAGGCGATTGAGGTATCTGAGAATATCTTTATTGTTGAGCAAACCCTCCCTTTTGAGTCCCGCAGCCTTTCTTTCCGCCCTCCTGATAATTGCTCTCGCCACATCAATCTGGGCAGAAACCGAGGTCTCCCCCGGATAGATAAATTCGTCCTTTAATGTTACGTTTTCTTGCAGATCATCGATGATTTCCTCTAAACGAACTATATCATCCTTACCGATTCTCCGCTTCAGGGTATGAACGTCGGAAGGCAGTGCGGATAGGTCCGATCCTGTGATCAGCAACTCCTTCTGGACATTGAGGATTATCTCTTTAACTTTTTTATTTTTTGTTGTTGCTCTTGCCACACCGAGAACGGAACTGGCTTCATCCAGAGTCCCATAGGTGTCCGGTCTTGGATCGTATTTCGGAATCCGCTGTCCCCCAAGTAAACTTGTCTCGCCGCCATCCCCTTTCTGGGAAAATTTCATCCCCGTCTCCTTTCCATATACTTTGCGACAATCCTTATCATCGTTTCGGTATTTCTACTGCTATGCTGCGATATTTCTTCCATGGTTAACTCTCTCTCCCCCATGCCATGGCCATAATTATCTACCGAACAGAGAGCCGCGTAAGATATACCCAGTTCTTTTGCAACTACCGCCTCACTTGCCATCGTCATTCCCACAAGATCCGCGAATTGTGACATCATCACGATTTCAGCCTTTGTTTC
>JBAZOY010000060.1:0-14153 GCA_041648505.1 Syntrophales bacterium
GATCAGCGGTCATGATCTCATCGCTATGGGCTTTCGCCCTGGTTCAGTCTTTGGTGAGATATTGAAGGCTGTTGAAGATGCCCAACTTGACGGTGAGATACTTACCGGGGACGACGCACGCAGGATGGTTATGTCTCGCTGGGGGAGTGAATCTTCTGATTCAGGCTGAACAGTGAAATAAGGTTTTGCTATTCCGAATTCCGGCTTCTGATTCCCGGCTCGACAGGAGGTATTAATTCTCAACTCCCGGAATTTTTTCGAGGTGACAGGCTACAAGATGCCCGCCATTTCTGTTTTCTAGTACCGGTTCAACATTACTGCAAATATCCATTCTGTAAGGACAACGGGGATGGAAGGCACATCCCTGCGGCGGATCAAGGGGGGTAGGGATATCACCGTTTAGTATCTTCCTCTCTCTTTTTCTTGACGGATCAGGTATCGGTACTGCAGCGAGAAGGATCTTGGTATAGGGATGGAGGTGATTTTCGTAAAGTTCTTTGTTTTCCGCAAGTTCGACGATTTTCCCCAGGTACATCACGGCGATTCTATTACTCATATGCCGAACTACGCTGAGATCATGGGAAATAAACAGGTAGGTCAAACCGAAGTCTTTCTGGAGATCCTTAAGTAGATTCAATATCTGGGCCTGAATAGATACATCGAGTGCCGAGACCGGCTCATCAGCCACGATTAGTTCCGGTTTAAGGGCAATGGCTCGCGCAACGCAGATACGCTGCCGCTGGCCACCGCTGAACTCGTGGGGATAGCGTTTCATCTGTCCCCTGTTGAGTCCCACCACTTCCATGAGTTGCGCTATCTTTTCCCGTTGCTCTTTTCGAGCAAGTGGTTCATGAATAACAAGTGGTTCGCCAATAATGCTTTCCGCTGTTCTTCTCGGGTTAAGAGATGCATAGGGGTCCTGGAAAACGATCTGTACCCGTCGGCGAAAATTTTTCAATGCTTTACCTGAATAGGTGAGAATATTTTCGCCGCGGAAAAAAATATCTCCTCTACTTGCCTCTTCAAGCCTCATAATCAGACGTCCCAGGGTGGACTTTCCGCAGCCGGACTCTCCGACGAGCCCCAGAGTCTCTCCCCGGTAGATTTGCAGGTTAATTCCATCTACCGCCTTGACCACACCGTGCTGACCGGATAAAAATCCCCCGGAGAGGGTAAAATATTTTTTTAATCCCCTGATATCCAATAAAACGTCTGTCATCGTCTTTTGCGTTCTTTCCGGCTATGCATACTTCCAGCACCGTACCGAGTGACCGGGAGTTTCCTCCTTTAGTTCCGGCTCCTCCTCTGTACAAGTCTTCATTACATAAGAACAACGATCGAGAAAACGGCATCCCCGGGGAAGATTATGTAGATCAGGAACAACGCCGGGTATCGCCGTGAGACGACTATCCGCTCCTCTGTCTATCTTCGGGATAGATTCCATCAGGCCGACAGTATAAGGATGTAAAGGCAGGGAGAAGATATCTTCCACCTGGCCGTATTCAACAACCTTGCCTGCATACATAACAGCCACACACTGAGTTGCTTCGGCAATTACCCCAAGATCGTGGGTGATCATCACTACCGAGGTACCGACCTGCTTTTTCAGGTTGTTTATCAGATCAATGATCTGGGCCTGAATGGTTACATCGAGGGCGGTTGTCGGCTCATCGGCCAGCATTAATCGTGGATTGCAGGAAAGGGCAATAGCAATCATTACCCTCTGACGCATCCCTCCGCTCAGCTGATGGGGGTAATCCCTGATACGCCTCTCAGGAGAAGGTATGCCCACAAGCTGTAGCATCTCGACGGCACGATACAGGGATTCCTCTTTCGAGAAATCCTGGTGTCGCCTGATAACCTCTACGATCTGCTCTCCTATTCTTAATACGGGGTTCAAAGAAGTCATGGGCTCCTGGAATATCATGGAAATTACTTTGCCCCGCATCTTCTGCATCTCTTTCTCTTTGAGACGGAGTAGGTCAATCCCATCAAACATGATATTTCCGGAAACAATCCGTCCCGGTGGTGTCGGTACCAGCCGCATTATGGAAAGAGCAAGGACAGTCTTACCACAACCTGATTCACCGACAACACCCAGTGTATCCCCTTCGTTGACGACCAGGTCCACACCGTCGACAGCCCTGATGGTACCCTCTTTAGTTTCAAAGTGGGTGCTGAGATTCTTGACTTCCAAAAGCTTCCGTATTGTCCCGTTCATTGATCCCCTTAGACCATTTTAAGATTCAATACAGCGCAAGATAACACAAGCAGTCCTGCATGTAAATATATTGCAGACTTAACCAATTCACTCTATTTTGGGGTATATTTCTTCTGACACGAAACAAAAGGGGGCGCACGTATTTTCTCAGAAAGGCCTCAAAGCCTTCCGTTACTTTTGCTATTTTGTTTGAGATAAGCGCTCTTTCGTTTTTCTGTAACCCAATTCAATCATCTCGGATGCCCGATAAAACTCCAATGTCCGGTATGCGTTCCTGGGAATTTCTATGAGGATGTCCGGCGGGTAAGCAGCAAGTTTTTGTCTTGCAATGGTACTCTGCATAGCATCGAACGCCTGAATGGCGATATCGTGCATCCCCCAATCTTTACCGCTGCTGATCGGCACGGATCGGTGGAGGTGGTTTATAAAGCGATTGATCTTTTCATATTACCCTTACGATTTCTTTTTCCTTTTCCTGTCAAGCTCACTAAGCAATATCTTTCTTAAACGAATAGATTTGGGGGTTACTTCAACATATTCATCGTCTCCAATATATTCCATGGCTTCTTCCAGTGAGAACTTTATGGCCGGAGCTATTGACGCTTTTTCATCTGAACCTGAAGCCCGCATATTAGATAGTTTTTTAGTCTTGATCACATTTATTACCATATCCTCATACCTGGTGCTCTCTCCTATAACCTGACCTGCATATATTTCTTCATTTGGATCGATGAAGAATTTACCCCTGTCTTGCAGTTTATCAATTGAATAAGCAATAGATGTTCCTGTTTCCATAGCTATCAACGCGCCATTTCTTTTGCCTTTTATTTCACCTTTCCATGGCTCATAACCTTTAAGCCGATGCGAAATCGTTGCCTCACCTTCCGTTGCTGTTAATACAGGTTTGGTAAGTCCAATCAAACCTCTGGCTGGTATTTTGAATTCAAGATTTATTCTGTCATTCTTTGTCTCAATATTCAGGAGATCTCCTTTGCGCTTGGCAACGATCTCTATTACTTTTCCGGAAAACTCTTCAGAAACATTTACACTTAACAGTTCTATCGGCTCATGTTTAAACCCATTAATTTCTTTAACAACCACCTTAGGCTGACTTAATTGAATCTCATACCCTTCTCTCCTCATCGTCTCTACCAAAATAGATAAATGAAGAGTACCCCTGCCATAAACTATTAATTTATCTGATGAATCTGTTTCTTCAACCTTTAATGCCAGATTCTTCTCTGTTTCTTTAAATAATCTTTCTCGGATATGCTTTGATGTAACGTATTTACCTTCTCTACCAAAAAATGGTGAGTTATTAATGGTGAAAAACATACTCATCGTAGGTTCATCTACCGCGATTGGTTTTAAAGCTTCAGGTTCTTCAAAATCAGCAACAGTATCTCCAATGTCGAAGTATTCAAGTCCCATTATGGCTACTATTTCACCTGATTTAACTTCTGCTTTGGTTTTTTCTTTGCCCAGTCCTTCAAAAAGATAAAGTTCTTTAACAACTGATTTATTTATTTGACCATTTCTATGAACAACAGAAACTTGATCACCCATTTTAATAATTCCTCTATGAACTCTTCCTACAGCAATTCTGCCTGTATATGACGAGTAATCCAAAGAACTAATCTGTAATTGTAAGGTTCCAGGGTTATATTTGGGTGGATCAAAATATTCAATAATAGTATCTAATAAATAGGTGACATCATCAGTTGGTGTTTTCCAGTCGGCTCCCATCCATCCTTCTTTTGAAGAACCGTAAACAGTTGGAAAATTGAGTTGCTCTTCTGAAGCATCAAGGGAAAACATCAGCTCATAAACAAGTTCATTTGTCTTTCCCGGATTACAATTTGGTTTATCAACTTTATTAATTACAACTATAGGTTTTAAACCCAGCTCTAATGCTTTTTGTAAAACAAAGCGTGTTTGTGGCATGGGTCCTTCAAAAGCATCAACAAGTAACAGCACCCCATCAGCCATATTTAAGACGCGCTCTACTTCTCCTCCAAAATCTGAGTGGCCGGGAGTATCGATAATATTTATTTTTGTTCCTTTATATCTTACTGATATATTCTTAGATAGAATAGTAATTCCTCTCTCCCGTTCCAGATCACTTGAATCCAGGATCAAATCCTGCACTTCCTGATTATCCCTGAACAATTTCACCTGATGTAGAATTCTATCGACCATAGTTGTTTTTCCATGATCAACATGAGCAATAATTGCAACATTTCTTATCTCCATAAATTAATTTTCCTTTTTATCAAAATAGAACACCTCGGTAAGGCTGTTAGGAGCTTATTGCATTCCGCTGATCAACCAATTCAATATTTGTTCTCTTCTTCTATGAAATTGCCGGTAACGAGAGAATCAAAGCGATCGTTCTTATAACCCCGCGTTAGCAGTTTAAAACCAATTCTGTTTATTCTACTATACAAATGACGCTAAAGAAAGAGGCGTTAAAAGCCGTGTGCAATGTAGCAAACACAGCATTAATGTGCGCTTCAGAGGACAGGTTATATGGCTTAATTTTAATTTCCTTGACCTTATTTAACTCTACATACAACTCATGATCTCATTCTTTCAGTTTGCTTAATAGATATTGTGTGAATTCGTATTCTACTTGTCCGTTAATAGTTCCTCCTCTTCTCCGCATACTCCAAGGCGCTGCATCCGCTTGATGGCCAGGCGCGCAGCATGATCCTCATCTATTCTCCATGAAGCACCTCGCACACCTTGGCGGCCAGGTCCTTCATGGAGAACGGTTTCTGGATGAAGTGCACCCCTGCGTCCAGCACGCCGTGGTGGGCGATGACGTTGGCCGTGTAGCCGGACATGAACAGGCACTTGAGGTTCGGGTAGAGGGACAAGAGCTTTTTGGCCAGGTCCCGGCCGTTCATGTCGGGCATAACCACGTCGGTCAGCAGCAATAAAATCTCGCCGGCGTACTTCTCGGCCAGGCGGATAGCTTCGCCCGGTGTGAGGGCGGCCAGCACTTTATAACCCAGTTTCTCGAGTATCATAGTGGTTATTTCCATGACCGTCGGTTCGTCCTCCACCAACAGGATGGTTTCGTGGCCCTGGCAGGATGGTATTACGGGACCTTCCTTCTGCATCTGCTCTGCCTTCCCTTCATGCCGGGGCAGGTATATCTTGAAGGTTGTCCCCTGACCCAGCTCGCTGTACACATTTATAAAACCGTTGTTTTGCTTGACGATGCCGTAGACCGTGGCCAGCCCCAGCCCGGTTCCCTTTCCGACCTCCTTGGTGGTAAAGAACGGCTCGAAGAGTTTATCCTGCGTTTCCTTGCCTATACCGCATCCGTCATCGCTTACGGCCAGCAACACAAAATCACCCGGGACAAACCCCTCATGATTTCCGCAGTAGGCCTCATCGAAGATAGCCGTATCCGTTTCGATGGTGATCTTGCCGACGCCGGTGATGGCGTCCCGGGCGTTGATGCAAAGATTGGCCAATAGCTGATCGAGTTGGGATGGATCGAGTTTGACCGGCCACAGGTCTGCCCCCGGCAGCCAGGCAAGGTCAATGTCCTCGCCTATGAGCTGCCGGAGCATCTTGAGTATGCTTTCCATGGTTCTGTTCAGGTCGAGCACTACGGGGGCGATAGTCTGCTTGCGGGCAAAGGCCAGAAGTTGCCGGGTCAGGTCGGCGGAGCGCTGGGCGGCTTTTTTAATTTGCTGGAGATCGGCATGGAGCGGCTGGCTTGGGTCCAGCTTGTTCAGGGCCATCTCCGTATAACCCATGATCACCCCGATCATGTTGTTGTAATCGTGGGCCACGCCACCAGCCAGCCGCCCCACGGACTCCATCTTCTGGGCCTGCTGAAACTGGGCCGTCAACCGGAGATGCTCGGTAATATCCCGCTTGACGGCCACGTAGTTGGCGATTTTGCCCGCAGCGTCGCGCACCGGCGAAATGGTCGCCTCCTCGGTGTAGAGCGTTCCATCCTTGCGCTTGTTGACGATGCGTCCCTGCCATGTGTCGCCTCTGGAGATTGTTGCCCACAGCTCACTGTAGAACGCCTCGTTCTGCCGGCCGCTCTTGAGGATGCGCGGGTTTTGCTCGATGGCCTCTTGGCAGGTATAGCCCGTAATCCGTTCAAACGCCGGGTTGACATACTGGATGGTCCCTGCGGGGTCGGTCATGAGTATCATCTCGCCGGCCTGCTCGATAGCTGCCATCAACCGTTCCCGCTCCGCCTCGGCCCGCTTGCGCTCGGTGATGACATTGAAGGCGGTCACGAAATACCCGTACTTCGGAGTGTATACCGAGATCCAGAGCCACATCTGCAAAGATTCAAGGAATATCTCGAAGCGTTCCGGCTGGCCGTCCTTGGCCACCCGGGCATAGATATCGAACAGTTTCGGGTCGGCCGTTCGTATTTCAGGAATGACAACGGAAACCTTCTTGCCGACGATATCCCTCAACCCCGTCATGGTCTCGAAGGCGCTGTTTACAGCCAGAAAAGTGAAATCATAAGGTCTGTCCTGATCATCAAAGTGCATTTGGCAATAGGCAAATCCGTTCAGCATGTTCTCGAACAAGGATCGATATAGTTTTTCGCTCTCCCGCAACGCCACCTCCGCCCGCTTAAGCTCGGTGATGTCAGAGATCACGCTCATAATGCCATTGATCTGGCCTCGGGAATCATGGAGGGGCGCGGTCGAGACGCTGATGTCAATCGGTGAACCATCTTTTTTCCGTCGACGGACCTCAACATTAATGAACGCTTCACCCCGTAGCGCGCGCTCGCGCAACGCGCGATACTCTTCTCGCTTGTCTTCAGGAACAAAGGGGAGGAACTGCCCCAACACCTCGTGTTCTTGCCAGCCGAACATTCGCTCGGCCGCCGAATTCCACTGTGTAACGTTCCCGTCGGGATCCAAAGCGATAATGGCAAGCGGTGAAGAGTGAACCAGTGTCCGAAGGGTTTCATTCGATTCCTGCAGAGCCTTGTCCGCCCGCTTGCGCTCCGTCAAATCGAGAGTTATAGCGACAATATGATCTTCGGGACCGGGCAGCACGGCGTCGGTTACGAGGACCGGGACCCGGGTTCCGTCCCGCCGAAAGTGCTCCTTCTCATAGGGCACACACGTACCGCGCTCGCGCAGTTCCCGTATCGCCTGTTCGTCCGCCGCCAACCATTCGGGCGGCGTGATGGCCCGCCAGTCAACCTTGCCTTGTTCAAATTCCTTCCGCGTATAACCGATCATGCGAAGGAAGTAATCGTTGGCCTCAAAAATAGTGCCTGACGGGTCGACGACGACGATCCCGGCAATATTGGCATCGACAAACCACTTGAGGCGCTTGTGGGCGATGCGCATAGACTCCTCCGCCAGCTTGTGCTCGGCCAATTCTCGTTCCAATTCCCGGGTGCGTTCGGTCACCAGCGCGGCCAGTTCCTCCTTCTCCATCTGCCGAAGCTGATCCGCGGTCTTGATCTTGGCCATGGACCGGATTTGAGCGATCAGTTCTACCTCGTCCAACGGCTTGGGAAGGAACCCCTCGGCTCCTGCCTTGAGGGCCTTGATACGATTTTCCCGGCTGGTCTTCAGGGCTGTCAGAAAAACCACCGGAATGAACCGCAGGCGCTCGTTCTCCTTTAGCTTCCGGCAGACCTCGAACCCGTCCATCCCCGGCATTACAATGTCGAGGAGGATAACGTCCGGGTTTTCGGCCAGCGCCAGTTCGATCCCCTTCGGCCCATTTAGCGCGATAAAAGTCTTTGCTTCCGGAAAGGCGTCTTTTAGAATAGCCTTCAAACTGGTCAGGTTATCCTGTTTGTCGTCAATGGCCAATATCTTCAAAGTTTTAGTTTCGATAGAGCACCTCGCGTAGAATTATTCTAAATAGTTGTCAATTGTTCTGGAAACGCAGCTGTCGAAGCCGCGGGTCTCGCAGTAGCCCTCGCGGCTGTTGCCTTTTGATATTCATCGCCTGAGCAATTGAATTCTATATTAAACCTTCTTTCGCTCTCACAATTGAGACCAGACCTTATACAGCCTGTATAAGACGACTTGAAGTTTGTCTACGGGGCTGCGTACACCGTGCCCTCCTTTGTTGAGTATATGGGTGTAAATCATTATTGCCTCAATGACGCTCTTATAGCACAATAACTCCCGGATTGCTCGAAGGAAAAGGGCGCTGTTGTCACTCCCCCAATTGTTTCAGCCTATCATCCTGCCGGTCCTGGATATCTTCGATATCCTTTTTCATTTTTTTCATTTGATCCACGCTTTTCTTTCCTGCAAATGTTTCCACCGTGTCATTGACCTTTTCTCCTGTCTCGGTGCGTTCGCATCCGGTCATGGCGATAAAAAACGATATGACAATGATAAGGCATATCCTCCGAAACGGATTGTTGATCATGGACATACTTCCCTCCTTTTTATAGAGCCTTTGGCAATCCAAATGATCCTGCTTGTTGAATATTTATAAAATTGGGACTCCGTCATATATTGGGATGGTGCCGTGGGAGCTACTCTGCCGAGATACTTCGGGTAAGTTTCCGGTACTTGATGCGGTGGGGCTGTGCGGCGGCTTCACCGAGCCGTTCCTTTTTATCTTCTTCGTACTCCGTGTAATTACCATCAAACCAGATAACTTTGCTGTCCCCCTCAAAAGCCAGGATGTGGGTCGCGATCCTGTCGAGAAACCAGCGGTCGTGGCTGATGATGACGGCACAGCCCCCGAAATTCTCAAGGGCCTCTTCCAGTGCCCGTAACGTATTCACATCGAGGTCATTGGTCGGCTCGTCCAGTAGAAGGACATTGGCACCCTCCTTCAATATGCGGGCGAGATGCACGCGGTTCCTCTCCCCTCCTGAAAGGGTTCCCACCTTTTTTTGCTGATCGCTTCCTGAGAAATTGAACCTTGCGGTATAGGCCCGGGAATTCACCTGCATGTTGCCGAGCGGTATAGTGTCCTGCCCGTCCGAAATGACTTCCCATACGGCCTTATCAGGAGAAAGGGCGTCGCGACTCTGGTCGACATAGGCCAACTGCACGGTATCGCCTATCCTAAATTCCCCGGAGGTGGTTTGCTCCTTCCCTGTAATCATCTGAAAAAGGGTGGTTTTCCCCGCACCATTCGGTCCGATGACGCCCACGATGGCGCCGGAGGGAATAGAGAAGGAGAGACCATCTATCAAAAGACGGTCGCCGTATGCCTTGCTGACATTTGTAGCCTCTATGACCACTTCTCCAAGTCGGGGACCGGGTGGAATGTAGATTTCCATGTCCCTTTCCCGTTTTTCGTTTTCCTGGCTCAACAGGGACTCATAGGCGGTGATCCGTGCCTTTGCCTTTGCATGTCTTCCCTTCGGAGACATCCTGATCCACTCCAGTTCCCTCTCAAGGGTTTTCCTGCGCTTGCTTTCCCCCTTCTCCTCAATTTCCAGCCTCTTCTGCTTCTGCTCCAGCCAGGAAGAGTAATTTCCTTTCCAGGGGATTCCCTCACCCCGGTCGAGTTCCAGTATCCAGCCCGCCGCATTATCGAGGAAATAACGGTCATGGGTTACCGCAATCACGGTTCCCGCGTAGCGTTGGAGGTGCTGTTCCAGCCATGCTACAGACTCTGCATCTAGATGATTGGTCGGTTCGTCAAGAAGAAGGATGTCCGGTTTCTGAAGAAGGAGCCTGCACAATGCCACACGCCGTCTTTCCCCTCCTGAAAGCACATTCACCGGTGTTTCCCCGGGGGGGCAGCGGAGGGCATCCATGGCCATCTCAAGCCGTGAATCAAGATCCCATGCCTCCAGGGCATCAATCTTTTCCTGGACCTTTCCCTGTCGTTCGATCAACCTGTTCATCTCATCATCGGACATGGGATCGGCAAACTGTTCGTTGATATGGTTGAATTCGTTGACCAAAGCAACGGTTTCCTGCAGTCCCTCTTCCACAATATCCCGAACTGTTTTAGTATTATCCAGCTCCGGTTCCTGTTCGAGAAGACCGATTGTAAGACCGGGTAAAATAGTGGTCTGTCCGTTGAATTCTTTGTCAATGCCTGCAAAAATGCGCAGAAGCGTGCTCTTCCCTGAGCCGTTAAGGCCCAGAACGCCTATTTTCGCGCCATAAAAGAAGGAAATTGAGATATCCTTTAAAACCGGTTTTTTGTCATAGTACCTGCTTACCCGGATCATGGAATAAATGATCTTGTTCGGTTCCTCGCCCATTTGGTTTGACACCCTCCTTAAGTAAAATATAAAATCCTATTATAGCCTGAACAATAGATGCTTTCGATCAATAACTTAAAAACTTGACACAGGCGCTTGATGTCAGATGAACCGACAGGAACAAGTTTCAAAAAAGCTGCGGGTTTTCCCGTTCCGCTCCAGCGTGTGGTTAGTCATTGTCTCTCTACGCCCGCACATATGCGCTCGCCAGATCTGACGCGGCCTTGGATAGAAAGCGATTGGTTTAAATGATCCGCACGCCCGCAAGATCCCGACGAATGCTTTTCTTGTACTTGTATTTCGGATGTCCGAGGATAAGCGAAGTCATCACCTTATTCTCCTTCGGGATGCTGTACCGCTTCCGCAGGACTTTGGATCGGTCAACGATCGGCGGGATCAGGCCTATGATCGTAGTGCCCAGGCCCAGCGAAACAGCGGCCAACATGGCGTGGTGGCAGACTAGGTGGGTGTTTTCCTCGTACGACATCGCCCAGCGATTTCCGTGAAACAGCATCAGCACCGGAGCGTTGTACATGTACCGATCCGTGCCGTCCCGGGTATACGCCTCATTGGCGTATCTCGCCACGTCCACTATGTAATCTTTCAGGGCTCGATAATCTTCGGCCCCGGCAGCAAGGCGAATCATTACCCGGCCAAACGGATTGGAAAACCCTTTCACCATAGATGTGTAGTCCTTGACAAGTTCCTTCAGCAGAAAGTCCAGTTCCTCCCGCCTATTGATGACCAGGACCTCGGTTGAATGAGGCGGAAAACCCATCGGTGCGGTAGCGGCGGCCGCCAGGACTTTCTCGGTCAGATCCTGCTCCACGGGCCGGTCCTTGAACACGCGCACGCTGCGGCGCAGTCTGAGGAAATCTAAAAACTCTCCGTAGCTGAAAGGCATCCTGGCCAAGTCCTGAAAATCTTTCGCGGGTAGCTCCGGCATCTGGAGCGATTCGGTGGGACAGACAGCAACACACTGCCCGCACATGATGCAGGTGTCCGCGCGACCTTCCACCGTTGCTGCCTTGCCGTCGACTATTTCCAAGACGTTTTCCGGGCAGATATCAGCACAGATACCGTCACCCTTACAGGTCTCCATGTTCACTATATGAAGCTGGTTGCACATCTTTCACCTCACTCACTTACCGATACCGCCTAGCAACCTGCCGCCGGGGACTTCACCTACACGCGGTGACAGCCGCGCCTCGTGCAGCAAATTGTTCGCCTTTTTATTTTGCTTTGAGATAGCTTTTTAAATCTCTGTAATAATTTTCATGTGGGCCAATCATTATTAATTCGAGGTCATCTCCAACAAAACGATATGAAAGCAAATATTGAGTGCTCTTTATTTTGAATTTATGAACGAAAACACTGCGGAGATCCCCTTTTTTTTCTGCACCAACAGATGGGTTTTGTGCAATCTTTAAGACTTGAACGTCCAGCATCTTTTTTTCTTGTTTGCTGAATTTTTTAACTTTTTTTTCAAACGACCGGGATTGAATAATCTTCATTGGCAGCTACTCAAATTTGTATTCTGATGATTCGCCATGTTCCAGTTCCTCAAGCCCAATGAGAATATCTTTAATCAAGCTATAGGTTAAATCAGGATTTTCTTCAGCACATTTTCCGATATGTGCCCAATGTTCAATTTGCCCTGTCAAAGAACGTTTATCGATTTTACAAAATATCTTTGCGTCCCTTACCAAATCGTCGGTGATTCTTACTGCGGTTGCCATAATCGCTACCTCCATGAATATCGTTTCAATTGACGATAGCACAAAATAATTGCATAATGCAACGTATAATTGCTTTATGTGTCATTACGTGTTATTTTTTTGTTCATCCTGACCGCCTGCGGTCAGGATGAACGCCATTTTCACGGGCACCGGCTTTTTGGCGTCCCGTGAAAAAAAATGTTATACGCTTTTACGTGCAACCCATTGTGTATGTTCTCTTGAAAAAGCAGATTCACTATTCATTACAAACTCAGATAAGTGGGGATCATCTTGTACCGAAACGGCCTCTCCCTTTATTAATACGATTTCGTGAGCAGCCAATGAGTAACTTGAGTTGAGTTCATTGTGTTTCTTTGCCTGAAGCCACGTCAATACTGCACTTGCTGCTGCAGCCATGACCTCTATGGGAAGAGAGGTTATTGGATTTTTAATTCTATACAGAAGCATGAGTATCGCTATGGAATGAAGAAATATTGATGCAGCGAACCACTGCTTTGCTCGGCGTTTGTTAAATTGCGACTTTTTTGAATACCACACCGATTGGTTATCTATTCTATCGTTTTTATAAATATCAAGTCGCTCTTTCCATGGCAAAGAGCGAATGGAGATCATTTTCTTTGAAATCGCTTCCCCCAAGTCAGGGGTCCACTTTAAGCAACCAGACAATGAGCGATTTTGAGCAAGGATTGCTTTTAAATCTGACAACAACTCTCTTTGTGCTTGTTCTTCACTTACTGCCTTGTCATATGGCTCAGCTTTCATTACCCAACGCCATGTTCGCGTTTTGACAGATTCTGCAACAGCTCGACCGTTGTACCAAATGTCCTCTGGTTTTTTTACCTTTAACCAAACTAGAATTCCCAGTGTTATAAGGAATAGTGAAGCCGATGCAATTGCCCCATATACTTCTTGCGCCCATTCAAAAGAGACAAATGCCGCTGCAACGAGTAAAATCAAATAAAGCCGAAGCGAATTAAAGGAGTTGCTTTGAGCTTCTAAAGATGCACTATCGGCCGCATTGTATAGCGCGGGGAAATCACTTTCTTCCATTTGCATTTTTTCAATATCCTAGACTTTTATAGACACTATCTTTGTAATGGTAGTTATCATTATCGTCATGCATTTTGTAATTTTCTATTGCATACGCAACGATCGCTGGCGAGAAGGGGACAAATATTGCGCCAATATCTCGTATTATAGGTGGGCATGTATCCTTAACCATTGATCTTGAACCATCTATGTTAACGCCAATGACCGTGCAACCTTTTTCAACTGCAACTTCAGCCTCCCATCTGACGTATTTATGCTTGCTCTTTGTATCTTGACCTATGAGCAAAACATATTTTCCGGCCATATTTATCCGCTCCCGACATTTCTGCTTTATATAGACTTCATTCTCGGAATTGACTTCACTCTGCAACTGGCAATCGGTAAAGTTGAAATCAATTTTTTCGTTGGCCTTCCATGCTTGCATCATCCGATAGTAATGTATATCTGTACTGCTAAATCCAACGAATGTTCTTGGTAATCCCATATTACCCTCCTTTTTGCGTATAACGGAGCCGCGGCTGAGCGGCAGGCCGACGAAAATTTATTTTCGGAGGGCTGGCCGTTCGAGCCGCGTGTTCAGCCGCCGCAGGCGGCGACACGCGGTGACAGACGCGGCTCCGTTCATCCTGACCGCCTGCGGTCAGGATGAACAGTGTTTATATGGATCTTGTTTAATAACCTAAACACCGCATATTTTGCGGTGTAACACCCCTCGAAAATGCTTTATGTCTTCCATTTAAGAAATTAATTATTAACAATAATATGTCAAATTCTCAATGTTTCAATTGGGATGTTACGTAGATCAGCATAATATCCCAATTGAAACATTAAAGATTATCGGCGGGGCTTCTCACGCCCGCTGGACCCTTATTGAGAACATGAGTATATATCATTGTCGTTTTCAAATCTTTATGGCCAAGCAGCTCCTGAACAGTTC
>JBAZOY010000061.1:0-14049 GCA_041648505.1 Syntrophales bacterium
ATCGTCTTTTTTTTGAATATGGTTATGTAATTCATCTGAAAAATCCTTAGGTTTATTAACATCTGATTGGCGTTCCGTTTTTTGGGGACCTTCATCTTGTTGATTTATATCGTTCTGATCATCTTCCTCATAATGCTGAGAAGCACGCCATTCATTTCTTAATTCTTGGGCACGGCGAATAACCCTCTCCTTTAGTTCTTTCCCCAGATTGTCTTCATTGTTTTCCATAGATGTGTCATGAAGGTGCCGCGTTATCCCATATTGTTCCAGTCTGTCGTAAACAGGTTTCATTGCTTTTTCTGGATTTCTGAAAAAATTAGTCCCCCTTATTCGAACAAAACGCCATCCGAGTCTCTCCAATACGGCCTGTCTGGCCATGTCCTTGTCACGATTAAAGAATGTGTGATAGCGGTCACCGTCGCATTCTACAGCGAGGCGCTTTTGTCCAACACCCTCCACCACCATATCAATTCGGTAAGAGCCGACCTTCCATTGCGGATGTACCCGATATCCTTCTCGGACAAGACGACGGAGGACTTCCTTTTCAAAGTCCGACTCTGCCTGCTTTTCATCTCTCTCCAAGGCTCGAATAGCTGAACCCGGATCTTCGACATACTCAATAAGCCGACGGCGAAGATCTCCATCCTTGAGATCTCTTGCTGGATTTAGTGAGTGGATTACCCACATCTGATCTTTTGCACGGCTTGCTGCTACGTTAAAGCGTTGTTCATACATCGACTCTCTTCTTATTGACAAAGGTGTGCCGTTCGGATTCGGAGTATCTACCAATGTCAAAAATATCACATTACGTTCATCGCCCTGGAAGTGTGCTGCATTGCCACACAATACTCGCGCCTGTTCTCGAATCGCTGGGTTTAAGAACCTATGATTTCTCAATATCTCATCAATTTTAAAAGCCTGTTCGTCCCCAAGGAGAGTAATTACTCCAAAAGTTTTGCCTTGGTATTCCGGTTGTTCTAATGCCGAGACCACTAAGGAGGCCACTGTCCATGCCTCCTCCATATTAACTTTATTTTCACATACTCCACCTGAAACGCGATAAGAAATGACGCTAGGTTTTAATAAAACTGTCCCAGGATCGCGAAGAGGTTGTATCTTTCCTTCATAGCATAGGTTATTGCTGAATTGAATAATCTCAGGGGCGCAACGAAAGTGCTCCAGAAGGCAAATATTTACCCTAGCAGACATCCGGGCAAGGTCATAAACCGAAGTTTTTCCGTCATAAAGTTCAGCATAGGGTATTCCTTGAAGCCACTCCTTAATAATCTTATCAACGAATTCTAATTTCTGACCTATAGCCAAGGGACTTACTTGCTTCTCATCGCCGACAACTACGACCTTCTTGCCAAGATAGAAGGCGATGAGCCCCATCACGTCACATTGACTTGCCTCGTCTATTATAACGACGTCGAAGCGGGTATGCCGTGGATCAAAATTTTCAACGACTCGGGCTAAAGGCATAATCCAAACGGGCACGGCGCTCCGACTTTTGCTCATCGCATCCCTTGCCGCGCGTTTAAGTTGAGGAGCCCGGATGCCAGTTTTTGTTATCTTGCTGTTAAGAAGTAACCAGCCTTGAAGGGCCTGTTGCTCTGATAATCCGATTCGACCTGACTGATGAAACCATGCCCGTCGATTAACCAAGTCCGTAGTGACTATACGAAGCTCATCTTCGAGTTTTTCTATACTTTTTTGTAGTTCATAAAGAGAAACCTGTCCTCGCCGATCGAGTTCGTCGTTTAGCTGTCTCCACAGCCAAGCCTGGGCTACTTCTCCTGGAGTGGCGGAGTCCGCGTGGATACCCTGTCTGTGGCGAATGGCATCTGCCCAACCGGGCGCAAATGGTTCGAGTTTTGCCAGAAGGGCGCGACGCAGATCGTAATCGGCTTTAAGTCTCTGAAGTTCCTCCAAGTGTTGAAAACTCTCGCAGTAGGCGACAATGTCACGTTGCTCCAATGCCTCCTGAAAGGCAGTCGCCACTGGCGTGGGCCGCTCATCGCACCATGACGTTCGGAAGTTTTTCTCAAGAGTACTAAGCGTTGAGTCAACTTCTGCCAATTTTGCCGCCGCTAGGCGGGACGCAAGTATCGGCTGGAGAGCTCCCGTCACAGCCTCACGCAAACGGAGCAATTCTCCAAATGGAGAAAGGTTGGGTGGTTGTTCGGACAGAAACGACATACACTGGAAGCCGGCTTCCGTCAGGGACCTCTCAATAGGTTCCCAAATATCATTGTACCAATTGAGACACTGGTGAATAATGGGTCGGAACTGTACATATGTGTTTTCAATATCTTCAGACAGATCCGTTGATAGAGGAGCGCCTAGTATCCCAAGCATACGATCCCATCGTCCACATAGTTCGCGTCGGGATGTGGTCAAATTTATGAATTCTTTCAAAGCGAGAAAATGTTCTAGAGTTTTAAGCGTGCCGTCTGCAGTTGCGGCACTGCTAATCAGACGTTTCCATTTGGGGTGGCATGCCAACTTAATTTTACTGAGACTTCCTGATTTCTTCAAATGCTGAATGATTTCATCGGTAATAGCTTGCTGCTCATCGAACGCCATATCATTATGAATAACAGGCGCATGTCGGAATTGAGCTTCTTGGAAGACCGCTGCCTGTTTACAGACTTTATCCAGAAGTAATAATATGTTGTTCCATGGTTCAAGATTTTGTCCGCCTAGTCGCCCGGCTGATATTGCTGCAAGCCTCCAGGAGTCGTCATCAGTGATTATGGAAATTGCATCTCGAATCTTGCCATTCAGATTTTCGAGGTAAGATGAGGTTACCAAGTCCCCATTCCAGAGATCCCTGCGCTTTTCCCGATCTTCCGCTGAAAGTTGTTGCCATTCGATGACTAAGTGTTCATATTCCCCGGGAGATGGAATCACAGTAATTGTTGGAAGCGGCCCGGAGAGTTCTTTCTCATTGTCGGGCGAAAGAGCCCCATTGGTGCGATGTAGCGCTGAGACCTCGGATGAGGTTAAAGAAAGGACTGCTCCAAGAGCAATTGGACCGGGTAACCAATCGTCAGACTCCTTTTTTTGGTTTACTATCCGGGCGGCTTCGCTAGGGGGAAAACTGACACCTCCTATCACAATGGGCGAATATTCATTCTCTCGTGCCTCTTGCAATCTGCGCCTGGTCTCCTTAAGATGATCTAAGATTTTCTTTCGTCTTCCATCTTGAATAACTGCATCCTTTTTCAATTCTTCACGATTCCGATCTTTCGTAATCTCTTTTATAGAAGTCTCTAGTTGACTATGCCCTTTCTTGTCGCTTTCGAGCACACTGACACATAGTCCTTGAAGTTCCGGAACAACATGATCATGCAATACGCTTAGAGCCTTGGTGGTATGGGAAGTTACGAGAACGGTTTTCCCTTCAGCTAAAGTGTGACCGATGAGGTTAGCAATTGTATGGGATTTCCCTGTACCGGGTGGTCCTTGGACCAATACAGAACTATGCCGGGCCAGGCGTTCAGCAATTTGAAATTGTTCAGAGTTCGATGGTTTACTAAACAATACTTCTTGCGGCTCAAAGTAGGATTGCCGAGTATCTTTCTCATTACCATTATTATCTTCAGACGTATCAATACCTACTACTCTTATAAGTGAGTTTGGTAATTCTTTCCCGCTTTGTATATCTTTGATAATATTATCAATTGCAGCAGCAAAACCCATTGTCCGGGAGCGGAGAAAAAAAACGGGGGCACGGGCTATCCTCGGGTGGTCTTCTTCTCCTTTCAATTCGGAGTAGCCGATATATTTCCCATGGACGGAAAGGCGTATCGCTAGAGACCGCAAAATACTTGAACTGGCCTCACTTAGGGGATGGCATGGTTTTTCAGAGAGCTCTTTTTCGCATTGCCCGATTAAACCATCGCCATCGCCCAAGGTTTGAAGGAGTGCAGAGTACAATTCAACTTCGTCCTCAGTCTCTGTTACCGTAAATTCTGCATTAGTCGTATTAAACTCCAGTTGAATCCGCTGAAGTAGGATGGGATGATGGATGCCGCCGTCTGGGCGTCGCCAGTTAAGTAAACCCTCACCAAGGACAAGCTCCACACGTTCAGCTTCGCGTCCAATTCTACTATAAAGTTCGTAGAAACGCTCGAATACCTTCATTGCCTCACGAGCGGGACGTTCATTTTCAGCCCATTCATCCCGCATTATTTTCCAAGATTGAAGTGCTTTAATTCTGTCAGGATCTGCTTCAAAGCGGATCAATTCAGTTTCGCCTTTTTCGTTTCTATTGTTTAGGGAATTGTTAACTGTGACTTCTAAAAAGGGATTATCCCATCCGTCTCTTAGCCATGGTTCGAGTATGTTTGGGGGAGGTGGTGAAGAAGTTAATTTCGGTCGTCTAACCTGCAAGAGAAAGGTATCTTCTTTGACTACTTCTGTGGTGGTATCGGTTTCGTCCTCTTGTTCATTCTTAGTTGGCGATTCTGGAATACGGCCCCTGCGGATCGACGAGTGATCAGGTAAGTCTTTTAACCACAATCGCCAAGGCTGTTCTGATATCTGGCGCACTGCCGGGTTTCTGTGTTCATTTAGGGCTTTAAGAAATCTGAATACTTGGGTTATTCGAGTTCGAGCTCTGCCAATATTATCGGAATCCACGCCTAACGACATGCTTTTAGTCTCCAGGAACACAAAACCTTATACAATGACAAGCTTCGATCTTCAAAAAATAATCTACCCATTATCCTTTAAATGACTCACTTCTTGCGGTATACATTCAATCCAACCTTCTCCTCCCTGTCAGGAATGTTAATATTTCCCTCAGTGGAAGCTATGATAATGGTCTTTCCAGAGGATGATGGCCCGAATTCTTTAGTGAGGTCTACTTTGATAATAAGGATACCTTTTTCCACCGTCATTTCAACATTTTTCATTGTACATACCTCCCAAAAAAGAGTAACTACCCATCTAAAATAAAATATAGATTAATTAATCAGCATAAACCACTACCTCTGGTAGTGGTACAATAAAAAGGTTATAAGCCGTTCGAGTTGGTATAAAGTACCTCCCTCCTGAAAGGTACCATTCGAAGGGATGTAGATAAATGAAAGATCGATTTAGGAAGTTATCACACACGATTTACGAATGCAAATATCACATAGTGATGTGTCCGAAGTATCGGTACCGGATATTGACGGATGAAATAGCGGAGTATGCGAAGCAACAGTTGTATAGTTTGTGTCGGCAGAAGGAACAGGGGGATTGGAGTTGAATATTATGGATGATCATATTCACTTGGTGGTCTCCATTCCGCCGAAGTATTCGCTATCTGGGATAATGGGTTATTTGAAAGGGAAGTTGTTCATAAGGCTGTTCCAGAGGTATGAGCGATTAGGGAAGCGATTTTGGGGGCAGCACTTATGGACTCGTGGTTACTGTGTGGGCACTGTTGGTTTGGATGAGGATAAGATAAGGAAGTATGTAAAATGGCAGGAGAAAAAGGAAAAAGAGATTGAACTGGTTCAGAAAGGCTTGTTCAATTAAGGATGATCGTGCCCATGGTACCTTTCAGGACATTATACAAACCACCGCCTCAGGCGGTGGTAGTTGACTTGGCGGGGATTTCACAGCAAGGAACTGGGGACTGTAGGAATGTAATACTCTTTGAATCAAATTTGTGCCTTCGAATATATGAATTGATGTAGCATTATCCTCTTACAAAAAAAGGAGTTTACTCCATAGAGTAAACTCCTTTTCCCTTTTTGGAGGCGGCATCCGGACTTGAACCGGAGAATAACGGTTTTGCAGACCGCTGCCTTAGCCACTTGGCTATGCCGCCTTAAATTATAGAGCGGGCGAACGGATTTGAACCGTCGACGTTCACCTTGGCAAGGTGACACTCTACCACTGAGTTACGCCCGCATACTACGTTACAATTATAATAAAAAAACCTCTGTGTCAATACAAAACTTAAGATGGCGGCTTTTTCAGCAGCCCTACCTATCGGATAATCGGCACATTTCAATGTGTCCTATATGGTTTTGCCTCTGGAGAACTTTACGAAGTAATCAACGCCTGAATAGACAGTAAAAAACAGGGCGATATAGAGAATTACGGTCCCTATAAGGTAGGCATTTAAACCAAGGAACGGATAATGACCTTGACCGGCAATGATGAGCGCCGATAAGGCAATTATCTGGCACAGGGTTTTTTGTTTGCCCCAGCGGCTGGCCTGAATTACAAGCCCCTCCGATACTGCAATACTTCTAATGCCATCAACGGCAATATCTCTGATGATTGTAATGGCTACAAGCCATGCTGGGACAGAGCCTAAGGGAATCATCAAAATCATGGCTGTATTGATGATAAGCTTATCGGCGATGGGATCCAGCAATTTCCCTATAGTAGTAACAATCTTATATCTTCTTGCTATATAACCATCCAGCAGATCGGTGATAGCGGCTGCAATAAAGAGGAAGGCAATAATAAGGCTTCCTGTACGACCGGGGGAGAGGAGAAGAAAGAAAAGCACAGGCACTACCCCGATCCTCAAGATAGTGATGGTATTGGGAAGATTTAATGTTTTCATGTAGTTGACTTTACAGGGGCCGCTGTTTACTATCTTTTGGGGACTTTGTTCCAATCCGCCAGAAACATATCTATTCCCTTATCGGTTAAGGGATGTTTCACTAATTGGGCAATTACTTTAAAGGGAATGGTGGCAATATCGGCACCCATGAGGGCAGCTTCAAGGACATGAAGAGGGTGTCTGACACTGGCAACGATAACCTCTGTTTCGAAGCCGTAGCTATTGAAAATCGTGATTATCTGTTCCACAAGTTCCATACCATTACGGGAAATATCATCAAGCCTGCCCACAAAAGGACTAACATAGGCTGCACCGGCTTTAGCTGCCATCAGGGCCTGGAGCGGTGAAAAAATAAGAGTTTGATTAACACGAATACCCTCATCGGCAAAAATCCTGGTGGCTTTTAATCCTTCTGTGGTGATGGGAACCTTGATGACTACATTATCACCCAACCTGGCCAGTTTCTTTCCTTCTTCCACCATGCCGGTGGCTTCCAGACTGAGGACTTCCAGGCTTACAGGACCATCAACCAGATCAAGGATCTCTTTTATCAGTTCGTTGCATTCCTTATTTTCCTTTGCAATCAAAGACGGATTGGTAGTTACGCCGTCAACCATCCCCAGGCTGATACCTTCTCTAATTTCATCGGCATTTGCCGTATCAATAAAAAATTTCATAAAGGCCCTCCCTATTTATTCCTTGGTAATATCCTTTGCTTTTTGTGACCTATAATTCTCAAAACACCCCTGAGAGCAAAAGTAAACTATTTTACCATTTATATGTGCCCTGTAGGCAACGCTTACCGGCACATAAGTATGGCAATAGGGATCCTCGACCAGATCTTCTCCTCTACCGATTTCTCTAGGGATGGGCGGTGTACGTTCAGGCTGCTTCTCGGATGGGGCAAAGAGCATCTTTGCTGCCCTGTATAACAGATAAAAGATAACTAGTAAAATAATGAAGCGAAACATCAATATTATTCCGAATTCTAAAAAAGCACTCGCGTACTCAGGGGATTAATTCCTCCTAAGTTTCCTGATACAATTCTACAGAGTTGCTGTCCTGAAGCCTGTCCATCAGACCTCTGATTGATACACCAAAAGCAGGATGTATTACATAAGAGGCAATCTCGCATAACGGAACGAGAACAAAGCGTCTTTTGTGAAACTCAGGATGGGGGATAACCAGATCATTATCCTGTATAACCTCCTGTCCATAGAGCAGGATATCCAGGTCTATGACCCTCGGTCCCCACTTTGTCTTCCTTTTCCTGCCCATTGCTTTCTCTATCGCCTGCATGGCTCCTGCCAGCTCACGGGCAGCAAGGACGGTTCTTATCTCAATAACGGCATTGAAAAACCATTCTTGTTCCAAAAAACCGACAGGCTCTGTCCTGTAGAGAGAAGACCTGCGGAGAACCGTTATACCGTCAACCGAAGAGATGCAGTCAATAGCTTCCATGCACTTCTGTGGTGGGTTACACATATTGGAGCCAATCCCAATAAAACAGATGACCCCGGATACCACCTTGTTAATCGGCATCGCTATCCCTTAAGTCCCAGAACATCCTGCATATCATAGAGGCCGTTCCTCTGGTTTACGATCCACTTTGCAGCTCGAATTGCACCTCTGGCAAAGTTGTCCCGGTTATGGGCGCGATGGATGAATTCAAGTCTCTCACCAACACTACCGAACATAACGGTGTGCTCTCCCACAATGTCCCCAGCCCTCAATGTCTGTATACCTATCTCAGCCCCTGTTCTCTCACCGATAATGCCTTTTCTTCCGTAAACACCAACTTCCGTCAGATCCCTCCCCAGGGTCTCGGCAATGATCTGGGCCATCCTGATGGCGGTGCCGCTCGGCGCATCTTTCTTTAAACGGTGATGGGCCTCTGTAATCTCCACATCGTAATCGTTACCCAGGATTCCGGCTACATATTCAAGGACTTTAAACATCACATTGACGCCCACACTCATATTGGGCGAAAGGACACAACGGGTGTTTCGCGTCATAGTTCTTATCTTTTCCATCTCTTTCGCAGTAAATCCGGTACTGCCGATCACTATGGCACACTGTCTTTTTTCAGCGGTCTCAAGGTGGCAAAGAGAAGCCTCATGATTGGTAAAATCAATAACCACGTCACCCTTATCGATACACTCATTAAGGTTATCATCTACCATGATTCCCATCTTACCACATCCCAGGCTCTCTCCCACATCTCTGCCGATGACGGCATGTCCCCTCTGTTCCACTGCTCCTGCTAACTCTATATCCTCGGTACCGGAGAGCAGGCTGATAATCCTTCCACCCATCCTTCCTCCAGCCCCGGTAACAATTGCCTTAACCATAGAAATACCTCTTCAGATAAGCCCGAAGTTCAGCATGACCTTTCTTAGTTTTTCGTAGTTTGCCTCCGACATCTTGCACATGGGAAGCCGTACTTCGTACTCAATTTTCCCCATCAAGGACAGGGCTGCCTTCACAGGAACAGGATTGGTTTCAAAAAAGAGGGCACTTACCAGTGGGGCCAGTTTGTAATGTAAAGCCCTTGCTTTTTCGACATTCCCGGCTTCAAAGGCGGCGATCATCGCGGCCACGTCGGCAGGAACCACGTTAGAGGCCACAGAGATTACACCCCTGCCTCCGAGCGCCAGCATCGGCAGGGTAATAATATCATCCCCTGAAAGGACAACAAAATCATTACCGCATAGATTGATCACCTCTCCAATCTGTGTCAGAGAACCGGATGCTTCCTTGATACCGACGATATTGCCTGTTTCTGAAAGCCTGGCCACTGTCTCAGGCAGGAGATTGACCCCTGTCCTGCCGGGGATATTGTACATGACAATGGGGATCGGGACATTTTCCGCAATAGTCTTGTAATGCCTGTACAACCCCTCCTGCGTTGGTTTGTTGTAATAGGGACAGACAAGCAATGCACCATCGGCACCCGCTTCATAGGCATGTCTGGTCAGCCGTATCGCTTCGTCGGTACTGTTGGAACCGGTACCGGCAATCACAGGTACCCTTTTTTTAACTGCATCTATCGTAATCTCGATCACCCTGTCATGTTCATCATGAGATAGAGTACTGGACTCTCCTGTTGTTCCACAGGGAACAATCCCACTGGTTCCATTTGCGATCTGAAACTCGATCAGTTCCCTTAACGCTAATTCGTCAACCTTTCCCTCTTTAAAAGGGGTGACAATTGCTACAATTGCTCCTTTAAACATAAAGACTCCCCCCCTCCTTCTCATTTTTCAACTAACAGCTTAAGACAGCTTAAGTTATCATAAATGCCGGTATTTCCTCTCCCCGGGTCAGATCGGCATATTCCTCTCTTTTTCTTATCACGTAAAACCGGTCATCTCTGACGAGAATCTCCGGAATTCTTGGCCGCGCATTATAATTTGATGACATGGTAAACCCGTAGGCACCGGCGCTCATGACGGCCATTAGTTCCCCTCTCTCAAATCGGGGGATCATTCTCCCCTTTGACAGATAATCTCCTGACTCGCAAATAGGGCCCACGACATCAGCCATGATCTTTTCTCTTTCCCTTTGTACCACCGGTTGGATATGGTGATAGGAACCATAGAGGGCAGGGCGTATTAAATCGTTCATACCTGCGTCAACTATAATAAAATTTTTATCCTCGTTGCTCTTGGTATAAAGGACTTTGGTCACCAATATACCCGCGTTGCCTACAATAACCCTTCCCGGTTCAAAAATAAAGGTACAATCCATATTTTTGGATGCCTCAATAATGGTCTTTGCATACTCGGAGGGATGCGGGGGTATTTCATTGTCATAAGTAATACCGAGGCCGCCTCCCAGGTCGAGATAACGGATTTCAATGCCATCTTCCTTAAGGACCCGGACAATTTGCTTTAAACGATCAAGGGTATCGGCAAAGGGAGAAATTTCAGTTACCTGGGAACCTATATGGCAGCTGATCCCCTTAATATCTAAGTGTGGCATTTTCCGTGCCCGATGGTATTCCTCGCGCGATTTCCCCATACTGATGCCGAATTTACTTTCTCTGAGACCGGTTGCTATATGGGGATGGGTGCGTGGATCAACATCGGGGTTTACGCGCAGTGCAATACCTGCTTTTTTCCCCAGTCTTCCGGCGCAGTTGTTTATCACCTCAAGCTCACGTGAAGATTCCACGTTGAACGACATAATGTCGCATCTGAGGGCATATTCTATTTCATCTTCTCTCTTGCCGACACCGGAAAAGACGACCTTCCCCGGGTCCACGCCCGCCTGGATTGCCCTGTAGAGCTCGCCTCCGGAGACAATATCCACACCGGATCCTTCACGGATAAATATTTTTAGAATAGCGATATTGGCATTGGACTTTGCAGAAAAACAGACCAGATGAGGGATATCAGCAAATGCCCTATCAAAGACCAGGAAGTGATTCCTCATAGTTCTGTAACTGTAAAGATACAAAGGAGTTCCCACCTCACCTGCGATCCTGGAAACAGGTACCTCTTCGCACCAGAGTTCATTGTTTACGTAGTGAAAATCATTCATCGCCAGATTCCCTGTATTGCTGTATTTTTGATACCTTTGTATTTTTTCTTGCTCTGTTTGTCAATACATTTTAGCAATCGTTATTTTATTTCAAATCTACCTTGTCATGTTTTTTAATTTCTGATAAGTTATTAGGAAAGTAGCATTAGTTACTTACTAAAATTAAAATATACAATATCTTATGCTGTAATTGATGTGTCACCGAGTACATATTACCTGTGGCTGAAGTTTATAAAGTGGAAGAAGACCGAACGATAAAACTGGCAAGAGAAGTCTTGAGAACAGAGGCCGAAGGTATCCTCCACCTTGTCGATAAAGTAGATAAAAGTTTCGCAAAAGCAGTTGATATTATTTACAAGTCAAAAGGCCGGGTTATCGTAACAGGCATAGGTAAATCAGGACTGGTGGGGAAAAAAATTGTGGCAACTCTAACCAGTACCGGTACTCAGGCTATATTTCTTCACCCGGTGGAGAGCATGCATGGGGATATCGGTATTGTTACAAAAGATGATGTCATGCTTGCCATCTCCAACAGTGGAGAAACATATGAGCTTAATGTACTCATTAACAGTGTTCGTGAGATAGGCGTGGGTATGATTACCTTTACCGGCAATCCATTCTCGACTCTTGCCCGATACAGCGATGTGGTGATCGATGTCGGTGTTGAAAGGGAGGCATGCCCCTTTGGTCTTGCCCCTACATCCAGTACCACTGCCGCATTGGCTATGGGAGATGCCTTGGCGGTTGCCCTTATTGAAAAGAGAAAGTTCAATAAGAAGGATTTTTACAAGTTTCATCCTGGCGGACATCTTGGATTACGGCTTAGAGGCAAAGTCAGGGATGTCATGATAAGTGGAACAGAAGTACCGATAGTTTGCTCAGGAACGACAGCCGTCAAGGCTATAGAAGAAATTGACACTAAAAATAAGGGATTTACCCTGGTTACAAATAAAAATAATCAGATATTAGGAATATTAACCGACGGAGATATCAGACGTTTAGTGCGAAAAGAAGAGGATTTCAAGGGTAAAACTGTTGATGAATTAATGACCCTGTCTCCCAAAACGATAGAGGAAAATACCTCTCTTGCCCAGACTATAGAATTCATGCAGAGGGATGAAATCACTACTCTGGTTGTGGTCAATGGGAAGAACCAGCTCAAAGGTTACGTACATCTCCATGACATCCTGGGAAGGGGAGGGACCCTGAAAATTTAATTCAGAAGGTGCTTACGGATTAAAGATTTTTTTAAAACCCATCGAGAGATGGGAATGCCCTCTTTTCTCTCCCCTCCCGTTCACAGGGAGGGGAATAGCGCCCCCTCCTTATTGTAAAGGAGGGGGCGTTTTTTTAACCCAAATTCTGCGGATTTCCCGAGTTTTTTATTCTCATCATCAGCCAGCCTCTGGTATTACCGGGGATCAACCGGATTATAAATCAAGACTATATTATTCCGGTTTTAAATCAAAGATGAAATTAAGGCGGCAAGGAGGAGGCGACGCAGCCGGTACAATTTGAGTCGCGATCGGTCTCTGGTAAACGCCGGATTCTTCAAGCCGTTTCTTCGAAGCCAGTGCCGCTGCCTCTTGTCCGGGAGTATGGTAGAAGATTGCTGAGCGATACTGTGTACCGATATCCGGTCCCTGGCGGTTAATGCTTGTCGGATCGTGGTTTTCCCAAAACATGTTCAACAGATAATCATAACTGACTCGGCTCGGATCATACGTTACTTCAACCGCTTCGGCATGACCTGTCTTATGAGAACAAACGGACTCATATGTCGGATTGGCGTATGTCCCGTCTGTATAGCCGACCTGTGTGGAGGCGCCCCCCTGCACTTGACGGAAAATTTTCTCCACGTGCCAAAAGCAACCCGCCGCGAATGTGGCCTTTTCTAGTTTGGCTGCGCTTGCCGACCGGTCGGCTTTGATCTTGGCCAGAGGCGTGAAGGACAGCACGACGGAATTCAGACAGTACCGTAACCCGGTGGGCTTTGGCCCGTCCTTGAAAACATGCCCCAGATGTGCATCGCAGCGGGTACAGAGGATTTCAGCCCGCACTATCCCCAGGCTGCGATCCTCCTTTTCAGTAATGTTTTCCGGCGCAAACGACTCAAAAAAACTCGGCCAGCCTGTTCCCGATTCAAATTTTGCTCCGGACGAGAACAGTGGCAAGCCGCAACAAACGCAACTGTAAATGCCCGGTTCCTTATTGTTGAGGAATCCGCCACAAAAAGGCGGCTCTGTTCCTTTACCCCGCGCAACGCTGTACTGCTCAGGGGTTAGCAGTGCCTTCCATTCCTCATCGGACTTAACAACTTTCTGCATGATCTGCACCTCCGTCGGAGTTCCATATTTGTCTAAAAGCCTCGCGCTTATGGTTTCTGCCTGACTGCCGCCGGCAACACTTACCTGAGGCCCCTTTGTTAACTTTACCCAGACTGCGATTGTGCCCACGACGACGAGTATCACCAAAGCAAACTTTAGTCCTCCGGACATAATAAATAGACCTCCTTACCCGAACTTGGCTACAGTGCATTGTGTCCCGTTGGCTGGATGTTTTTAATTTTCAAATATTTGCATGCCCATATTATTAACTAATTTAATAATCATACGAGTAAAAATCAAGAACACCAATATAGACCAAGGTAAAAATAAGTGCAGATTCGCTTGATTTCAGGGAAGGTGGGGGGATTTCGTGAAGGGATTTTGGAACTACCCAAGGACATAATTTGTTCTGCCCCTTGGTAGTTCCATGGTTCGAAAAATGACTAAACTAAATTATTGACCTGTACGTGGCTGGGATGCAGTTCCCTGGGAATTGTCACCTGTCGATGTTGTTCCAGACCCTGTTGTTCCATGATTTTGGTCTCCTTCGGCAAATGCAACTTCTGAAGTTAAGAAAAGAAACAGCATAACAATAATCAT
>JBAZOY010000062.1:0-13844 GCA_041648505.1 Syntrophales bacterium
AACATAAGATATTAAGGGCTCTTTGCAAAGCTCTCATTAAGGTTTCTAAAAAAGGTCGAGCAATGCCAATCTATGAATTTTACTGTAAGAAATGCAGCACCGTTTACAACTTTTTTTCCCCTTCCGTTAACACAGAAAAGATTCCCCTCTGTCCAAAATGCAAAACGGTCGAATTGAAACGCCAGATGTCCATATTTGCCAGAATTTCAGGGGAAAAAGATGAGGTAACAGATAACGATTTTCCTCCGATTGACGAGGCGAAGATGGAAAGGGCGATGGCTTTGCTGGCCGATGAAGCGGATAAAATCAATGACGATGACCCTCGTCAGGCAGCGAAGCTGATAAGGAGGCTCTCTGAGGCGACGGGTCTTAATCCGGGACCGGCAATGGAAGATGCCCTCTCACGTGTGGAAAGAGGAGAAGACCCGGAGAGGATCGAGCAGGAAATGGAAGGTATGCTGGAAGATGAAGATCCTTTTATCATTGAAGCCAAAACTAAAAAAGGAAATTTGAAGTCAAAACCAAGTGTTGATGAAACCCTCTATGACCTCTGAGAGTTAGAAATGTATCTTATTCCAATTCTAAATCAAAGCGCTATCTTGCGTTGGCATCGTCGTCAGCTCATCGACGTACGTTTCATTTACGCATGCATCGCCTCCTTCTTGCCGCCTTGATTTCATCTTTGATTTAAAACCGGAATTACTTTTAAAACATAAACAAAGATGCAGCCACCAGGATAGCCTATAACATTTCCAGTGTATGACTGAAATAAATGAATGCACTTACTGTTTGAATTCAGGGATATTAAAATGTTGAAAATTAAACAATTTCGATACGCTGTGGATAATTTGAGTTATCTGGTTTACGGAAAAAGCTGTGCCCTGGCTATTGACGGTGGGGCTCCCGAAAAAATACTTTCCTTCATTAAAAATATGGGGCTTAATCTGGTACTCGTGGCAAACACCCATAGCCATCAAGATCATACGGTGGGCAACAGGGATCTTCTTGATAAAACAGAATCCCGGCTTTTAATGTACAGTGACCTGCCGGAAAATGGTGAGCTTGATCTCGAAGGTCATATAATCCGTATCTATCGTACTCCGGGGCATTCCCATGATTCTATATGTTTTCATCTGCATAACATTCTGATTACGGGAGATACCTTTTTTAACGGCACGATCGGAAACTGTTTTACCGGTGATATTAAGAGCTTTTATCATTCCATCAAGAGTATCATGGGGCTACCATCTAATACCGTTATATACGCCGGCCATGATTATCTAAAAGATGCGATGTCTTTTGCCGGGCATCTTGAACCGGATAATGGGGATATTGATCTTTTTTTAAGGAAATATAATCCTGAGCATGTGTTCTCCATTCTGGAAGAAGAGAGGAAGGTTAATCCTTATGTCCGTTTCAATGATGAAAAGATAATTACCCTTCTCAGGAAGATGGGGCTCCCCGGGGAAACTGAATGGGAAAGATGGCAGTCCTTAATGAGACTGGAATGAAGGTTTCTGAAGAAAAACGCTGTAAAAATTTATTGACTTTACGTGTTTTTTGTATCAGGCTTTAACAAGTTTTTTAAATAACATTATAATTAAATTGCTAAAAGGCTTTGAATTACCTGAATGGATAAATTTACCTTTATGCAAAAAACAGAGCTAAATTTTAATGAAAACTTTAAATGTCGGGAGTTTGAAAATTGCATTTATCGACGCTTAAAATTCCTTCCAGCCATGCATATCCTGCTTCGCCATGAAAGTATAACTCGCGCTTACGAGTCCAGATATTGTCTTGTCCGGTACTGTGCTGAGATAACATGGCTCTCGAAAAATCTTCAATTCGCGCTTTTAACTCTAATTCTAATTTTTACTATTTTGCAAGGCTTTTAGATTTTTAAACATTGGGATATCTTATAATTTAATATTATAAAGCACGACGAAGAAAGGTCTTTCCATGAGAAAAATTGCTGTCTTATATTTATCCTTTGTATTTATTGTCATGGTTATCCCGGATGCCTTTTGCCAGCCACCGGTAACCCTTCAGGAAGGTATTGGACAGTACAAACAGGAGAATTACGAAGAAGCGATTGAGATATTAACGAAGGTGCGGGAACAGGATCCAATGTCTTCGATGGCAGCCTTTTACCTGGGAATGGCTTACAAACAGACGGTAGATTACTCGAAGGCCTCTGTTAACTTGGAAGACGCAGTTAAACTTACCCCTTATATTAAAGATGCTGTTGTAGAGCTTATTGATATGCTGTATCAGTTGAACAGGCTTGAGGAGGCGGAAAAATGGGTCAAGGTGGCTGAAAAAGAGGAGATCTTCCCGCCCAGGGTGGCTTTTCTGAGTGGTTTGATCTTTTCTAAAGAAAACAGGAATCAGGATGCCATTGAGGCCTTCGAGAGGGCGAAAAAAATAGATCCAACGCTCGCCCAGCCCTCAGAATTTCAGATTGCCCTCTGCTATATGAAGGACAGAAAGCTGGACAAGGCGAAAGAACGCTTTCAGGCAGTGGTGCTACAGGATCCTCTCTCCGATCTGGCTGGTTTTGCCCGGCAATATCAGGATACAGTTGAGAAAAGAATGTATCTGGAGAGACCCCTTCGTTTGACCATCAGTATCATTGGTGGTTACGATACCAATATTGTTCAGAAACCGATTGAGCAAACGATAGCAACCGGCATTACAGGCGAAGAGAGTGGCGTGCTGCAGTCTTCAGTACGACTTGACTATGTACCGGTACTCGAAGGTCCCTGGCTTTTCAATGCCCGGTATGCTCTTGCCTCCAGTGTAAATGAGAAACATACCCATTCTCATGACTCTATGGCAAACACCTTTTCCGTTTCACCTGGATATAATTTCGGCCGGTTTGCCATAAATCTCACCGCTTCTTACACAAATGTCCTGTTGCGCACAGATCCGGATGCTTCGCCGCCTCCAGACTCTGCTCCGGGTTATAAAAGATACCTGGACTATCTAACCTATGGACCCACCTTCAGGACCATGATCACGCAGAACAATATCCTGGAGTTATTTGCAGGGTATGACAAGAAAAACTACTTCAATCAAGCGGAACTCGGGCCGGAGCAAAAACGAAATTCAGAAGGGCCGAGGACTTATATAAGCTGGGTATGGTTATTTAAAGAAAACGCGTTTTTAAATCTTCGTTATGATTTCAATAAAGAACATGCCGATGGGATTGCATGGGAAAATGCAGGCAATCGTTTTACATTCAATCTTATTATGCCCATTCTACCGGCAGATATGGTAAAATGGATAGGACCTCTAAATCTTCAGTTGACGGGCAGCGCATATTTTCAGGACTATAAGTATGAGATAGATTACGGTATAACGAGCGAAAAAAGAAAGGATAAAATCTATACCGGTTCTGTGGGATTAACCTGGGAGTTCTGTAAGTATGCCAATTTTATTCTCCAGTATGCGAGAACGAGAAGTGATTCGAACGTACCTTTATATGAGTACAACCGTAATCTGTATACCACGGGGTTTGAGTTTAGATTTTGAGAGAGAATTTCACCATCTTTTGAAAAAGAGGGGGGGAAGTTTTAAGCAAAAGTAGCAGACAGGAGATAAAACGCTATGAAGAAGAAATTCATTATCATCGGTCTTCTGGCCGTCTTGTTGGTTTTTCCCTTATTGGCTGCCAAAGAGGCTCCGGTTGGTAAATTTACATACGTGGAAGGGAGTGTGGATATTACCATTCCCGGTACGGAGGCAAGGCGTGTAAATACGGGAGATTCTGTGAATGTGGGCGATATTATTCGCTCCAAGAGTAAATCGAAATGCGAGGTTACCTTCATTGATGGTAATGTTATCCGGCTTGCTGAAAGAACCCGTCTGCGTATTACTGAATATATGCTGGAAAAGGGACAGAAAAAGGAAATCATGGACCTGTTCCGGGGCAAGGTCCGTAATATTGTAAAATCTGCGAAAGAGTTAACTGCGAAGGGCGGGCATTACGAAATACACACGCCTACTGCTGTCTGCGGTGTGAGGGGTACCGACTTCATTACCTATTATCAGACCGGGGTAACCGGTACGACATTCAAAGAAGGGACAGGTTATGGTTACAGCAAAAATCGTCCGGATATAGTAAAGACAATCCATGCCGGACAGTCTATGGTGGTTGTGAGTCCTAACTTGCCACCTGTAATCAGGCCTGCAACAGCCCTAGAACTTGATTCGCATATTAAAGATACCAATCCTTCAGAAAACTCTGCAGGAGAGGGGAATGGAGATGGAGATGGAGGAGGAGCTGGCCCGGGAGACCCCGGATCTCCACCACCGCCACCGCCGCCGCCACCACCGCCTGCGCCACCAACACCTCCAGTTCAGCCTTACGTTCCTCCTACGACTACGATAAGGCCTACAACTACGATAAGGCCTACAACTACGATAGGACCAACCACCACGATAGGACCAACCACCACGATAGGACCTACAACTACGATAGGACCTACGACCACGATAGGACCTACAACTACGATAGGACCTACGACCACGATAGGACCAACCACCACGATAGGACCTACAACTACGATAGGACCTACAACTACGATAGGACCTACGACAACAACCACCACAGTAGAACCTACAACCACAATCACAACCACTACTATAACTACTACTACAATTCCGGCTACAATTCTTGATGGCTCAATGGGATCGGGTTCCCTCTCCGGTTCTTTTGATAGTCAAACCAATACCGGTACCATTCAGGCATCCGGCACCGTCCCTTCATCAAATCCATGGGGGGAAGGAGTAAGTGGTACCATGGACGATGGGAGCGCTTTTGCCGGATATTTCATGGGTGTGCCGGGCACCTGGAAAGGACTGATGAGCAGTCTCTATCTTACCGATGACGGTGATGCCGGTTACATTTGGGGAAGTCTTGATGGTACTGAGACTGCGGGAGACTATTCCGGAAGCGGTCCGCTGACGAAAAGCGGTATTCTTGGTACGACATTGCTTGCCCCGGGTGATCTGGTGGATACCCTCGAAGCATCGATGCCGGACTGGGCGGACTATCCATTGCCGGTTATAACGGCTATAGATGTAGGGTATACCATTAGTCAAGATGAACCGGCCGGTTACGGGATTGCGGGCATTACGACAGAAAGCGGCAGGAAACTCGGCATATGGGGCGTCACGACCAGCGAAGGTGATTATATTAATGATTATAATTGGTCAAGCTGGTATGGCCTTTACGCTCAGTCCGGTTATCATGGGGATGATATCCCATACTACATGCTTGGAGCCATTGCGGGGACCGATGATCTGGCAGGACATGTGACGATAGCCGGTGATATCACATATATGGATAGGGAGTACCTGGGATACATCGGAATGGATTATCTGGGTACATATTACACTGGATATGACTATCAGAGCGCCGGTGCCGGTACCTATACCCTCGATCCGCTCGCATGGAGCGGTCATTGGGGCAGCGGTAGTCTCTACTATAACGATGGAGGATATTCTGCCGGGGCCGGAGATGAAAACGGACTGATCGGCGGCCTTACCGCACCGTGGACCGGCTCCTCTTCCTTTATTGCTATGGGTGATTATTATTATGACACTGAGGCGGGTTATGAGCCCCACTACCTCTGGAATACATCCGTTAACGGCAATGATCTGACAGGCGGAGACGGTTTCTTTTCTGGTGTGACTGCCGGTATCTGGATGGCAGCGGCGGAAGGTACTGATTACGGTACTATGACCGGCGCCTTGTATGCCCTTTATTATAAAGACGGTACCGCTGGTATCATTTCAAGCAACGATGTTGCGGGATATCAATACCCCGACATCGGGATGTGGATGGCTCAGGGTATCCTTACAGCAGATCCCAAAGAAACAGGAATTTCTGTTCAACCTTATATAAACGGTGCTTCTGGTTTTGTTGCAATGGCGGGAAATTTTGATGATGGAGGAGGTCCGATTTTCGGCTATGGTGACGGATATATTAATTACTTTGTTAATGATACGGAGATTTTTCCGTGGGGTATCTACGACTTAAAATTGGGGGATGGTAATACATATTCCAGTAAACCTGCCGGTGATGCCTCCTGGTCGGCGATGATCGGTGGAGAAATTCAATACGACGATACTTATACTTATAATGGTTATTGGCTGGCCAACGCCAGTGGTAACTGGACCGACGCGGGAGAAATAACAGGTTCTGTTAGTGGTAAATACTTCGACGAAACATCAATGGGTATCATCGAGGGGCCATTCTTAGGTATCAATTCTGGAGACGGCACCTGGATAGGCGAGAGTATCGGCAGCTATTATACCCTAGATCCGCTGGCCTTTGTAAGTGAAATAAACACTAACGTTTATGTGGACGGAAAAAGCTGTGACGGGTCAATGGACGCCCTTTGGGGAGGCACATATGACAGCGGGATTAACAATCTTTTGTGGAATCCTCCTGCTGCAACGCCCCATGCGCCTGTTTATCTGATTGGCGAGTATTCTCTTTCCACGGCCCTCGATACTCCCCATTTGTGGTATGGGGATTTAATCAGTCTTAATATCTATGAGGGGACGGAAACAACCTACGACGGTGGCGGGTACAGCGGCCTTATCGCGGGTAGAATTACACCCACTTCAGTAGATGGGGTCAGCGGTTATAATATGTTCACTGAAATATACGGCTTATATATAGACCCATTGGGGAATGGAGGAATCTTCAGAGGACAGATGGGAGGAGATGGTGAGATTAATGTATATCCCGATCTTGGTATGTTTGAGGTTGCCGGCGGGGTGACTGATGCTGTTCCCTTTGTAACCGGCCTTACACCAGGCCCGGTTTCTGTTGTGACCTCTTCTCCGAATATCAGTTCTGTGGGGGGTACATTAGGAGGCACAGGCATCATCATCTTAGGTGATGGGGAGGCTGATATCGGAAAAATCTCAGGTCTGACACAATGGGGTATAGCCGGGGTATTCCTTGGCGGAGAATATACAACGGGAGGATCTGAGGTATGGAAACTTCCTTTGGAGGCTTCATCATCGGATTATTACCTCTATGCCGAGCTTTCCGGAGACAAATGGGGGGAAGACTCTCCGACAACAGGTACGACCCTCAGCAATGTTATAAATGGTGGTGCAACCGGTTATTACTACGATTTAGGCCCTGCGGTGCCGCAAACAGGGATATATGTCGGTGAAACTCTAGGGACATTTAACCCTGCTGAATCAGCATGGCAAGCTGCATCAACCGGTGTATGGATTGAGACAAGTACGTTTATTGCTATGGCAGGGACCGAGGCGCAAAAGCTTCAGCAGTTGAATATTCCCTGTATCCAGGTGGGAACTGATACACTGACCTACGCAGAACCTGCGGCGGTGAATGGTTTGACTAGTGTGACCCTGAATGGTGTGGGCTTTTATGCTTATTCGACGGGGCAGGCTCCCAGCCTCTGGGCGACAGGCAATGTCGGTGGAAGTTATAGTGGTACACCGTCATCAGGAGGAGACCCCGTAACGCTTCATGGTAGCTACTTACAGGCAGATTTCGGTATCAACCGATGGGACAGCGGGGGCGATGGCAGATGGGCGGCCGATATAACGGGCGGGGCAGGAAATCTTAGCGTAGGTTCGCCCGAAGACCCAATCCCAATTACTTTTCAAGGTGTGGCTGCGGGAAAGATAGATGCTCTTGTAGCCGGCCAATTCTCAGGTACTGCGGCAGGCACCGCCGCGGCAGGCATTTCTGATTAGTGTGGGCAACAACAAATCTTATCGGAAAGCGGGTAGTCCGTTGATAATAGTAGCTGTATCTGTTTTACTTGGCTTATTAATGGTGTTAACCGTGATGGCGGCAGAAGAAAACAGCCAAAAGAGCGGCAAAAATGAAGGGCCATCCTTAGAGCGTTAAAATTTGCATCGCTTCGCTCCCCGAAGAAGGTTTAATCCACAGCTTGTGAATTAAACCTTCTTTACTATCCAGGAATTACTATCAACCAAATCTTCCACCGGTTGCATGAATCACTTCTGCCGTGATAAAACTCGATTCATCTGAGGCCAGGAAGAGTATTAGGTTTGCTATGTCTATGGGATCGCCGAGCCTCTTTATAGGCATATTCGCTAACTGTTTTTCCTTAATCATCTCAAATTTCGGATGAGATTTCGTCAACTCGGTCACAATAAAACCAGGTGCAACTGCATTAACATTTATATTGAAGCGGCCAAGTTCCCAGGCAAGTGACTTGGTTAAACCTATTACCCCCGCCTTTGCGGATGAATAGTTGGCCTGGCCGGGATTTCCATGCCACGCCCGGGAAGATATGTTTATGATTTTACCGTATTTCTGCTCCACCATATAGCCTGATGCGAACTTTGCACAGAGGAATGCCCCTTTAAGGTCGGTATCAATAACATCGTCCCAATCCTTTTCCGTCATATTTTTTATCAGCATATCTCGGTTGAATCCGGCATTGTTGACCAGTATATCCAGTCTCCCAAATTCTTTAACCGTTTTTCCCATCAATGACTCTACTTCCGCTATCTTGGTCACATCCATCTTGATGGCGATGGCAGATCCTCCCTTGGCCTTTATGTCATCAGCTACCTTGATAATACCTTCTTCATTTATATCAGTAACTACGACCTTGGCTCCTTCTTCGGCAAGCCTTTTTACCGTTGCTTCACCTATACCTCTTCCAGAACCTGTTACAACCGCTACTTTATCTTTAACTCTCATTGAACCTGTCCTCCTTTATATCCTTTATATCCTTCTTTTGATCATTGATTGGGTTTCGCCTTCCTGAACTATCTCCCCCCTCTGGTTATATACCTCTCTCTTCAGGATAAAGATGCCCCTTTCGGGATTTTTCGTTTCTTTTTTGTCTATTAGTGTGAGTTTTAAGGTAAGAGTATCGCCGATCTTGATAGGTCCTTTAAATTTCCATGACAGACCGAGAAAGGCGATCGTGTTTTTTGTTGTCTGCAGATAAAAATCTGAACGTGTAAATAGACCGGAAGCGATACACAATCCTAGAAGTCCATGACCGATCCTTGTTCCAAAGGTAGAATTCTTACAAAACTCTTCACTGGTGTGAAGCTCATTGTAATCTCCGGAAAGGCCGGCGAAATTTACAATGTCTGCCTCTGTAACAGTACGGGAGGGGCTGGTGTACTCCTCCCCAATTTCCAGGTCTTCAAAAAACCTTGAGGTTGATTCCTGTGCCATATTAAAAGCTCCTTCCTTTGTAAATTTAAAATCCCCTGAGTTAAACTTTTCGAGACAACGTTTTCCCAGTTGAATTTCAGATCAACGGTATATATTTACTATCACCTTAGAGCCGAAATACCGAGGATATCTCTTCCGATGATCAGGGTTTGTATTTCTGTGGTACCCTCGGGGATCATAGACCCTCTGGCATCTCTGAAATATCGTTCAATGGGAAATTCTTTGGAATAACCGTAACCTCCATGGACCTGAAGGGCATTGGATGCTGTCTTGAAAGCGGCCTCGCAGGAAAAGAGTTTGGCGATGGAGCATAACCTGTCACATCTGCCTCTTTTTTCCAGACATGCCGATGCCTGATAACCCAATAAACGGGAGGCCATGGTGTCGGTTTCCATCTCTACTATCAATTTCTGAACCAGCTGAAAGCTGCCGATCGGTTTGCCGAACTGGTACCGTTCTTTTGCATATTTAATGGAGGCATTTATACATGCCTGGGCAATACCTACCGAACCCATGGCCACATTATGCCTTCCCTCATTGAGAGTTGTAAGGGCAATCCTGAGACCCTCACCTTCCGGACCAAGCATGTTCTCCTTAGGCACGCGGGCGTCTTCAAATACTATCTCAGAGGCAGATACGGCAACTCCGAACATCTTATCTATATTCCTTATTGAATAAGGCGTCTCCTCTTTATCCACGATGAAGGCGGTGATTCCTTTGGGCCCCTTACTCCTGTCCGTAGAGGCAAAAACGATCCCCATGTCAGCCATGGCTCCATTGGTAACCCACATCTTTGTACCGTTGAAGATATAGTGGTCACCGTTCAAATCAGCCCTTGTCTCTATGCCTGAAACATCGGAACCGACATTAGGCTCTGTGATAGCCAGAAAAGCCGTTTTATCTCCGGCGAGGAGTGCCGGCAGATATTTCTTCCTCTGTTCCTCTGTACCATTTACAGAAATTGTATAGGGAATCAAATTCAGGGGACCGTTTGCCAGTATGCGTAACGCACCCCATGTCCTGCCTGCCTCTTCCATAAGTATCCCCAACGAGATATAGTCAATCCCGATACCACCGTAATCCGGAGACACCAGGGCGCCAACGTATCCCATGGGAACCAGCTTTTTAATCAGTTCCTTAGGGATTTCCTTCTTCTTCTCGCACTCTTCCACGATCGGCGCTACCTCATGATCCATAAACCTTCTTACCGTATCCTGAAGAATCGTCTGTTCCTCATTCAACTCAAAATCCATTAGCAACCTCCCTTAATTATTACCCTTAATCAACAGGGTAATTCCTTATATAACCAGCCTCATAATACCCGCTACAACAGCATTGGTTATAAAATGTTTGGCTCGTCAATTCTGATCATTCTCTTAATATTTCTTCGTTTCCCTAACATAAAAGAGAAATGGGTGTCCAGTAAAAAATATAGATCACACCCTGCCCGAGGCTTGATTAAATTACTCGATCCGAAATGTGGCAGGTAAAGAACAGCCTTCAAAATGGCATGGGGGTAAATGTTATGACAAACAAGACCAAGGTGATCCATCCAATGGTTTTCCTTCGTTTATCGAGAGGAATCCAGTCATAAACGACCGGTGGGTGATTAGTTCCCATAATAATGATTATTGCCGCCCAAACAAGCCACCCTCTCCAGGCAGTGATCCCTAAAATAAGAAGAAGGGCAAGAATCACTCTGGCCAGGATCTTCTGTTTGGAGCCGAGTATTGCATAGGCTACATGCCCCCCGTCAAGTTGGCCGACAGGGAGAAGATTCAGGGAGGTCACCAGCAGCCCGATCCAGCCTGAAAAGGCGATGGGATGAAGGATGAGGTTTTTATCTGCAGGGATAGGACCATGGACAATCCAGTCAATAAGGTAAAAAAATAAAGAGGTACCGAGATTGATACCTGCTTCAGTTGTTTTCGGAACGATTTCTGAAAGGGTAAGCCCGACAATCAGGACCGGTACGGCGATTATAATGCCTGTCAGCGGACCGGCTGCACCTACATCAAGAAGAATATTCCGGTCCATTATCGGAGATTTCATCTTGATGAATGCTCCAAAGGTCCCGATAAAAGAAGGTGCCGGTATGAAATAGGGGAGGGTTACATCTATACGGTGCCTTTTAGACATGAAATAGTGACCGAATTCGTGTGCTCCTAAGATCAATATCAGAGTGAAGGAAAAAGGTATTCCCCTCCATATGGACAGAGGGTGTTCGAAAGGGTTGATCCCCTCCTGTAGCGCTCCGGCAATAAGGGTGGTAGCAAGGGTGATAAAAAAAAGTATGAGATTAACCGGTGGAATTTTACGCATCTTAAATTTATGGGGGGAAAGTCGAGATTTAAGAGTTATACCAGAACACGAACAGCTTAAGAAAAAAACAGGCAACAATAAGAGCGTGGTTAGTTGTACTCGCTCGAGAAACGCTTAAGTTTTTTCAAGTTGCGGTTAAACTTGAAGTTTTCCTGTAAAAAAAGTTTATTTCTGATGATTGACCCTCTCTTTAAGTTCTTTGCCTACCTTGAAAAACGGTAATTTCTTGGGAGACACTTTAATACTTTTTCCCGTTTTAGGATTCCTGCCTGTGTAGGCATTATAATTTCTTACCACGAAACTTCCAAAGCCCCTGATTTCAATCTTGCCGCCTTTTTTTAGTTCTTCGGTAAAACTATCAAAAACTAATTTAATTACTTCGTTAGCCTTCTTCTCTGTCAGATTTTCTCTTTCACTCAAAGCTTCAATAATTCCGGATTTATTCATAAACTCTCCTTAGCGCAAACTTAATGTACCAAATGAAACCGTCGTTGCAGACTATTATTTATTTTTACAACGAAAGTCAAGATAATTTTTATCAAGTACCCGTTATTTAGAAAGCACTCTCTGAATATCCCTTTTAGTTAAAGACCTGTATGTGCCTGCCTTCAGATCGTCAAGGTAAAGGTTTGCTATACCTATCCGGATAAGTCTCAAAACCGGATGACCAAGGGAGTCAAAACTCTTCCTGATTATCCTGCTCCTTCCTTCAGTGATGGTCACATTGACCCAACAATTCTTTATATTTTTCTTCTCAATATTAAAACTCACCGGTCTAAACTTCCCGTCCTTTAAATCTAAACCGCTTTCAATCGCTCTAACCTCGCTGCTGTTAAGATTTCCTTTGATTTTTACCCTGTAAATTTTGGGGATTTTGAACCGTGGATGCAAAAGACGCTGGGCGAAGTCACCATTGTTTGTCAGTAATAATAATCCTTCCGAGTTATAGTCCAGTCTTCCTACGGGGAACACCCTTTCCGTAACATCGGACAGCAAATCTGTGATAATCGGTCTTCCCTGGGGATCATGAAGGGTCGTAACGTAACCGGCAGGTTTATTCAACATCAGGTAAATATTTGATACTTCAGGTAAGAATAAGTTTCCATCTACTCGAATCGCATCTTTTTCGGCATCCGCCTTAGATCCTAATTGTCTGACGACAGCGTCATTGACTCTGACTCTGCCCTCTTTGATCATTTTTTCGGCAGCGCGTCGTGAGGCAATACCTGCACGGCTAATGATTTTTTGAAGACGTTCCTCCATAAGCGTAGTTATTCCTGCAACTCTTTTAAATCGTTACCGCTTCCCTTACTTCTGCCATTGTCAAGCGAGCTATCTTCGTCGCCCTGGCATTTCCGTCTTCAATGATTTCTCTAACTTGCTCGATATGACAACGGTAATAGTCCTGGCGGTCGTGAATCTCCTGCATATTTTCTAATATCTGGGCTGTGAGCCGATTTTTACAGTCCGTACAACCGATGACTGCTTTTTTACACGCGGGCGATATTTCTTCAACATCATCTGACGATGAATAAATCTGGTGAAAGGTGAAGACATTGCAGAGATGAGGCCTCCCCGGATCGTTTCTCCGCATGCGCTGGGGATCCGTAAACATAGCGGCTACTTTCTTTTTCAAAACATCTCCCCGATCACTAATGTAAATAGAGTTTTCATAGGATTTACTCATTTTCCTCCCGTCAATTCCAAGGAGTTTAGGTATGTCCGTCAGTAGAGGTTTCGGGAGAGGAAAAATTTTTCGATACAGAAAATTGAATCGCTTGGCAATCTCACGGGTAAGCTCTACATGGGGAAGCTGATCTACACCTACTGGGACGCCGTAAGCTTTGTACATGATAATATCTGCTGCCTGGAGAACCGGATAACCCAGAAAACCAAAGGTTCCGAGACCTTTATCGGCCAGTTCTGCCTTTATTTCTTTGTACGTTGGATTTCTCTCTAACCAGGTGAGCGGAGTTATCATGGAAAGTATTACATAGAGTTCTGCGTGTTCCTTGATACCGGACTGGATGAACAGGATGCTTTTCACAGGGTCTAATCCTGCACTGAGCCAGTCTATAACCATGTCAATCGTATTTTCTCGAAGCTTATCAGTATTATTGTATTCAGTGGTTAACGCATGCCAGTCAGCTACAAAATAACAGCAGTCATAATTGCCTTTATTCTGAAGAGCAATCCAGTTCTCCAGCGCTCCATGAAGATTTCCCAGATGAAGCTTTCCCGTTGGGCGCATCCCACTCAATATACGTTTTTTCCCCAAAGATACCCCCCCCCCTGCTAA
>JBAZOY010000063.1:0-13626 GCA_041648505.1 Syntrophales bacterium
CCAAATATGAGGCATGATAGATTCTCTTCATTCTGAAACTGCTGCCCTCATCACTTTTTTATAAATATGGCGGCTAATTTATATTTAAGCATACAAAACCGCTCGCCCCCACTGCAAAAGCAAGACCTTGTAATCACTGCTATTTTATAGACTACCACACTTATTAACCAATCTTGCCTTGACATATAAGTCTTCTTATATTATTACTGACTAATCAAAACTCGTCAAAAGGTAGTGCTTTTTAGTCAATTGTTTTTTTGCCAATTGTCCTTACGTTAATTCTAATAATAAAATAATCATCATTTATTGCACTGTTATTTTGGCAGGTAAGGAAGGTTATAACAAATGTTAGCAACTGTGACCAAAGAACAGACTGATAATATCTATATTAATAGAGAACTGGTATGCCGATATATTGGTTACAGTGAGGATGTAGAGCCATCGCCGCGAATAGCATCGCTGCTTGATGAACACATAGACGATGCCAGTCACCTTATTGAACCTTCGTATTCATACGTAATAAAAAAAGTTAAAAGCATTAAGGAATCCAGAGCCATCATCGAAGATTCTACTGTGTTTGAAAGTGATGTTATCAGTAGATTACTCGTGCGATGTAGCAAAGTTGCCGTTTTCGTCCTAACCATAGGTAACCGTCTCGAAGAGAATGTCGTAAAGCTAGCTGAGAATCGGATGATCTTAGAATCATATTTGTTAGACGCTATTGGCTCCAGTGCTGTTGAAAGCCTGGCGGACATCGTACAAGAACACATAGGAGAAACCGTAGGCAAAAATGGTCTTGCCATAAGCCTCCGATATAGTCCCGGATATTGTGATTGGAATATCAATCAGCAGAAATTGGTTTTCCGTGCGCTTGGCAAACACACATCTCCTGTTCAGCTTAGTTCTGAGTGTTTAATGACACCACAGAAATCAATATCCGGCATCATAGGGATTGGCCCACGTGAAAATGGTGTCACCAAGTACAATCCCTGTAAAACCTGTGCAAAACACAACTGCGTAGGTAGAAACAGGAGGTAGAAAGGATTATATATTTGTGAGTAAAATTAAAAAGGGGTTAGTTGGCGGCAGTTACAAGCCCCTGAGCGAAGACGACATTACCCTGATGCATGACACCGCTATGCGGGTATTTGAAGAAGTGGGCTTCCAGGTAAACTCAGCCAAGGCACTTAAAATATTCAAAGAAGCTGGCGCCAGGATTGAAGACTGTATAGTTAAGATGCCGCGAGACATGGTCATGGACCTTGTCGGAAAAGCTCCCTCGGATATCACTCTACATGGCCGTAAACCTGAACATGATCTGAACCTGGGAGGTGCCAGGGTTTATGCCGGTACCGGTGGTACCGCTTTAAACATTATCGATGGCGAGACAGGAGAACGGCGCAGATCTAATCTTGCCGATTTAAAAAACATCGCCAAGCTGGTTGACAGTCTGGATAATATTCACTTTTTCCTTTTACCCACTTACCCCGACGATGTGCCCGCCGAGAATGTGGATGTCAACCGCTTCTTTGCCGGATTAGATAATACCTCCAAGCATATCATGGGTGGCATTTACACCGCCGAAGGCATGGAACAGGTGATCAGTATGGCTCAGACTATCGCCGGTTCTCCGGAGAAGCTGAGACAGAAGCCTATCATCTCTCTGATTCTTTGCGTGATCAGCCCGCTAAAAATCGATGATTTCTATGGTGATTTGATAGTTACCGCCGCCGAGGCCGGCATTCCCATCGCTCTACCGGCTGAACCATTGTGTGGTTCGACATCCCCGGTAACATTAGCCAGTAATGTGCTGGTTCAAACGGTCGATTCGCTGGCCGAAGTTTGTTTGACACAACTGGTCAATCCAGGTACTCCGGCGATCTTTGCCTCGGTAGCTTCGACCAATGATTTCCGGGATTTAAAGTACATAACAGGCGCTGTTGAGATGGGGCTTTCCAATGCCGCCAGCGCTCAAATGGCCCAGTTTTACAAGCTCCCGTTTTATGCCACGGCGGGTATGTCGGATGCTAAAGTGGTTGATGCACAGTGCGGTTACGAATCTGCTATAACTACAATTCTCTGCGCCTTAAGCGGCGCCAACTACATCCACGATGCCGCAGGTTTAATGGATTTCGCTCTGAGCGTTAGTTTTGAAAAATACGTTACAGACAACGAGATCATTGGTATGGCTATGCGCGCGGTTGAGGGCATCCAAGTGAACGAGAAGACCCTGGCCTTTGATCTCATTAAAGAGGTCGGTCCCGGAGGTCATTTCATATATGCCAAACATACCAGAAAATACATGCGCACCGACCACTATCAACCCACGTTGAGCGATCGGAATCACCTGGAAATCTGGGAGAAGAAGGGCAAGCTCGACACGGTCAAGCGTGCCAAGACTCGGGTCAAGAAGATACTGGCTGCGCCGGGTTATCATCTTCCGGATGATGTACGCCAACAGGTGATACAAAACATACCCGGAATCATAGATTAATAGATCATTCTGAGCATAGTGGAGAATCTAACTTCAAAAGGTTGAGATTCTTTATTCGTTGAGGCTTATTCAGAATTACATGAGCGTATTAAGTTATAATAATTAAACAATTACTATTGGAAAGGTTTAAAATGCTGGTTATTGGAGAAAAAATAAACGCGTCAAACAAATCCGTCGGCAAGGCCATTGCGGAAAAAGACTCTGCTTTTCTGGCAAATCTGGCCAAGATGGAAGATGAAGCCGGAGCTGACTTCATTGATGTAAATGCCGGTGTAGGCAAGGATGCCCGCGAAAACGCCGGGGCTATCATGGAATGGCTGATAGATGTGGTTCAAAACGCTACCTCGAAACCTATCTGCATAGATAGCGATGACCCGGCAATGATCAAGGCTGCTCTGGGTAAATACCGGGGTGATAAGGTGATGATCAATTCTGTCAACGCCGAGCCGGATCGGCTGGACCCCATCGGCAGGCTGGCCGCTGAACACAACGCCGCACTGGTGGCGCTAGTGATGCAAGAGGGTGGCATCCCTCAAACAGTTGAAGAGCGAGTCTCGGCTGCCGAAATTATCATGACCCACCTGAAGAAATTGGGCGTAAAAGAGGAGAACGTGTACTTTGATCCATTGGTGCTGCCCATTTCGGTAGACCAGTCACAAGGGATAGTAACATTAAACACTATCCGTGAAATCAAGTCTCGCTATCCTGATGCTAAAACCACCATGGGATTGAGCAACATATCCTTCGGCCTGCCCAATCGGGGCATGATCAACCGCTCTTTCATGCTGATGTCGGTGGCTGCAGGACTTGATTCGGCCATTCTGGACCCGCTTGATGCCAAGATGATGAGTCTGGTTAAAATTTCCGATATGCTGTCCGGGAAAGACCAGTCATGTAAACAGTACATAAAGGCTTACAGAAAAGGCCTTCTAATTGAATAGCAGGCAATACCTGTTCCCACCCCCGATGGAATTATGAGGGAGGAATATTTATATATCCTTTTCCATCAAGGAAGAGGAAAATGCATACAAGGAGAAGGAAATGCCCAGAAAAGGACTATTAATCGAAAGACCCCTGACCCGAATCAACCAAAAACAGATCGAGCAAATTCATCAGGCATCGATGGATATCCTGATGGACCCCGGTCTCATCTGCTTCAATAAGGAAGCGGCGCAGATATTTGCCGCCAACGGCGCAGATGTTTCCGAAATCACCCCCGCCGACCACCCGACCTGGCTGGTCAAGATTCCGGAAAAGCTGGTTGCCAAAGCCCTGGAGAGCTCCCCGAAGACGGTGAAACTGGGCGGCAGAAATCCGGATAACGCCATTATCATGAATGGTGAAGAGTCGCGGGTGTTTTTTATTTCAGGTTCGGAAACCAATATCTGGATGGATGTTGACTTCCCTGCCTACGTCAAGAAGGATGATCCCAGCGTTGAGATTCAAGCCCCGGAATGGAAGCACAGACGCGGCACCGTAGCCGACCTGTGCCAGTCGGCACACGTTTGTGAACATCTGGAAACGCTGGACGGTTACATCCGCACAGTCAATATCCAGGACAAGGACATCACCGAGGAGAACAAGGATGTCAATAAGTATTTCGCCTCGCTGAACAACACCACCAAGCACGTCATGGCCGGGCTTACCAGTCTGAACCAGTTGGATAACGTGGTTCACATGGCCGAGATCATCGCCGGCGGCAAAGAGCAACTCAGGGAAAACCCCATCATCTCCTTTATCACCTGCCTGGTCAAGAGCCCACTTCAGTTTGTGGAGGACACCACCGACACCTTTATCGAGCTCTGCAAACGTGGTCTGCCCGTGGTAGTCTCCTCAGCACCACAGGCCGGAAGCACCGCTCCCATCAAAGAGATCGGCATTATCGCCCAGATCAACGCCGAGGTACTGGCGGGAATCACCCTGGGTCAACTGGTCAATCCCGGAACGCCGGTGCTCTACGGCAGTGTGCCTGTCAGGGCCCGCATGGATACCTTAAACGACTCCTATGGCTGCGTTGAAACTAGCCAGTACAACATTGATTGCGTGCAGCTGGCACGGTTCTATAAAATCCCGAACTATTCCACTTCCGGCGTCTGCGATACAAAAGTGCCGGGGCAACAGTCAACTGTTGAACGATTGTTCTCCGACATCCTGGTGGCGTTGGCCGGACCACAGTACCTGCATTGCGCTTACGGTTTGCTGGATTGCAACTCCATTTTCTGCCTGCCGCAGGCGGTTCTGGATGATGCCCATTTCCAGATGATTAAATTTTTCCTCCGAAATCCCAAAATCGATGAGGAAGAGATCGCTGAAGTGCTAGGCCAGATCCGAAAAGTAAGCGCCACGCCGCAAAAACTTTTTATCAGTTATATAAGAAAGGTAATGCGCAGTGGACAGCTTTCAGCAGCCTATCCATTTGAGAGTGAATCGGGAGATAACGTCTTCAAGCTGGCTTACGAGAGGACTCAAGATCTTCTGGCAAAACCAGTCGATCATATCGACGAAGTTACTACCAAAAGGATTTTCGAGGAAATCCCGGGTTTGTTGCCCAGACTAAACATCTATAAATAATGGCCAAGGGGGCACTCTCGCAGGGTTTGCCCATACATAATTGCAAAAAATCAGGAGAGAAAAAATATGAGCGAAGACATCATTAAAATGCTGAAGGAAAACGTCATCCAAGGGAGAAAGACGGCTGAAGACGAGGGCATCGACGAAGGCCTGACGGGGCCGGGTGTCGTCGAGTTGACCCGGCAGGCCATTGAGACCAAGGTCCCTGCCGATAAAATCATTACCGACGGCCTGACCGCCGGGATGCAGGTAGTGGGTGAAAAGTACGCCAGCAAGGAATATTTCATTCCCGATATGCTGGCTTCCGCCGAAGCGGTTGGTGAAGCCATGGAGATTCTGAAACCTTATCTGGAAGCCGCCAGTGTTGCAACAAAAGGTACATTTGCCATCGTCACTGTCAAGGGCGATATCCATGATATCGGTAAGAACATCGTAGCCATTCTGCTCAAGGGAGCCGGTTATGAGGTTTCAGATCTAGGCACCGATGTGCCCACCGAAAAGATTATTGAATTTGTTAAGAATGAGAAACCCGATTATTTGGGGCTTTCCGCTTTACTGACCACAACCATGGTGGCCATGAAACAAATCATCGAGGCGCTCAAAGCGGCCGGTTTGAGGGATTCCGTCAAGATACTTATCGGTGGTGCCGCCGTCTCCAACGACTATGCCGGGGAGATTGGCGCAGACTTCTATTGCATCGACGGCTTCGATGCGGTCAAGAAGCTCGATGCGCTGGCAGCATAAAAGAGCAAAAGCAAGCTTGATGCCACCTGAATAATAGAGGATATGAGACCTTTGCAAAACAGAGAAAATTGGATTAAGAAGGCACGAATTAAAGATTTTTCGGGCACCATGCCGTCGCAGCGCAGCGTAAGAAAAGGCAATGTTTGAGCGTGTAAGCGCGAGTTGTGCCTTTGCCGCGAAGCAAGACGTTGCATGGTCGAAAAAGATTTTTAAGTACCCCAAAATACAATTTTCAAAGCTCTCGATATATATTCCCGATTGGGCAGGCATAACATGTAAAGTAAATAATTTCGATATAACATAAAGGATGGTGAGTTTCATGTGCGGTATAGCAGGATGTTTTGGTATAGAAGACACAGCAACAATCAATAAAATGCTGGATGCATTGCCCCATCGCGGGCCCGACGATCGCGGCATTCACACCTTTAACAATATGGTCTTCGGACATACCCGGCTTTCCATTGTCGACGTGGCCAAGGGGCACCAGCCGATTCTGGCCAACGGAGGACGGACGGGAATCATCTGCAATGGAGAGATTTATAATTTCCGGCAGATAAGAGAGCGCATTAAGGGCAAATTCCCCTTCACCACCGACTCGGATTCAGAAACCATCTTGCATCTCTATCAGGAGGTCGGCTCGGACTGCGTTTATGATCTGGATGGCATGTTTGCCTTTGCCATCTGGGATGGCGACGATTACATGCTGGCACGCGATCCAATCGGTATCAAACCTCTTTATTACGGCTATGTCGATAACAAAATGTACTTCAGCTCCGAGCTGGGGGCTATGAGCCTGGCCGGTATTGCGGAGGTCCACGAACTCCCCGCCGGATACTACTACACTCCGAAAGAGGGTTTCGTTCAGTATTACGTGGTGCCGCCTATTCAGCATCACATGCTCACTGATGTTGAGGAAGCCTGCGAACTGATCCGCAACCGGTTTATTAAGGCGGTCAAAAAACGCCTGCTGGCAGATAAGGAAATCCATGTGGGTTCCTTCTGTTCCGGGGGCCTGGACTCCAGCCTCGTGGCAGCCATCGCTGCCGATGAGATTCCGCACCTGCATACCTTTGTAGTGGGTATGAGAGATGCCGCCGGTGTGGAGAGCGATGACCTTAAAGCTTCACGGATTGCCGCCAAGCATATCGGCTCGACTCATCACGAATACATCTTTACCGAAGATGAATATTACGAAGCCCTGCCGCTGGTGATAAATAAGCTGGAGACCTATGATCCGTCGCTGGTGCGCTGTGCCGTCCCCTGCTACTTCACCTGCAAGTGCGCCGCCGATTACGTAACAGTGGTGCTCACCGGCGAGGGGGCTGATGAGATTTTCGCCGGCTATCACTACATGAAGAACTTCCCCAGAGGCAAGATCAACTGGGAGGCCAGACGGCTGATTCAGGGGGTGCACAATATCAATTTGCAGCGGGCCGACCGCATGGGAATGTATTTCAGTCTGGAGCTGCGGGTGCCCTTCTTCGACGTCTCCATGGTGGATCTGGCCATGATGATTCCCCCGGAACTAAAGATTCGCGAGCACAACGGCGCTTTGATAGAGAAATGGATATTAAGGAAGGCTTTCGAGAAAAGCGGCTATCTGCCGGATGACATCCTGTGGCGCTATAAGGTCCAGTACACCCAGGGCGCCGGGTGTGAGGATCTTGGTGAAAAAATGGCCAACAGCGAACTGAGCGATGCCGAATATGAGCGTATCGTAGCCGAGAATCATGGTGCGGTGATCAACAGTAAGGAAGCTGCCTACTACTTCAAGATTTTCCGGCAGTATCATCCACAGGACTCGGTTTTGAAATCCATCGGCATCTGGACCGGATTTGATTTCGCCGAAGAACGGGAAAAGGTTAGAGGCTCTGTCGATGGTGATCTGAAACACGATCATGTCGAAGAAAAAATAGCGGTAATTACTTGATGAAAATCAGCATACTGGGATCAGGGGGATGTATGGTCATCCCTCGACCTTGCTGTCAGTGCCATGTCTGTATTGAAGCCAGAGAAAAAGGCGTCCCTTATGCCAGGGGAGGTCCTGCCGCCTTTTTACATGATCTCAACCTCTTGATTGATACCCCCGCAGACATCTCCAGCCAGCTTAATCGATTAAACATCCGGGAAGTCCAATATCTCATGCTCACTCACCTTGATCCAGATCACATCGAGGGATTACGGGTAGTTGAACTGATCACTCTGGATTTTCGAAGCTGGGATGCCTATCGGGACAAGCAGATTACACTGCTGCTCCCGGAAGATCTTCTGCAACATTTTAGAGGCATTCGATCACAATACGGGTCAATCGCTGATTTTTATGAGACTGGCGGTTTTTTGAAGGTCGAGAGCTTTGAAAGATCGGTCGAGATCGATGGGGTCCGAATTTCTGCCTTGCCTGTTGACAGAGTAAATCAGACGGTTTTCATTTACGTTTTCGAGAAGGAAGGGAGAAAAAGCATCTATGCTCCCTGTGATATAAAACCTTTCCCGGAAAATAATAAAGAAGTCCAAAACGCTGATTTGCTGGTGATTCAGCCCGGAATATTTGAGGATGGGATCAAGCACGACTTCCGCTATCCCCCGGATCACATCTCCCGAACCACGCTTTACACCTTTGAACAAACATTAGAACTGGCTGAGCGTATCAGAGCCAAAAAGATCATCTTCACCCATCTGGAGGAATATTGGGGCCGTAGTTATGATGACTATATTCATCTTAAATCAGAGGATGGAAGAATCAGCTTCGCTTATGATGGGATAATGGTCGAGGTTTAAAGGCGCATTTGAACCACGGCCCTAAAAGTTGATAAAATTTCTCAAGCTGCTCAACCTCCGTTAATATATGCTCTTGCTGTCTTTCTGTTCCAAACGCAATGGTTACATTACATCACCGCTTCCTCACTTTGAACCACGGATGAAAACTAATGATACATTCGGAGCACACATCTTTATTGATTGATCCTTTAACTAACAGATTAATAGCCATCAAGTGATCAGCAATGCGGTCCGGAAGGAGGAAGTGTTGTTTCACGTATTGTCTACCACTCTCTCCCATAGCAGCGGCTTCCTTAGGATTGTCTAGCAAGTTAAGCACTTTTCTAGCTGTATTCGGTGCATTGCGATAGAAGTATCCGGTAACGCCTCCCAGAACCTGAAGCGGAATAGCCCCAACATTGGCAGTTATCACCGGTTTTCTTTTCCATAATGCCTCGGTAATCACCAGTCCAAACCCTTCACGTGTAGACGGTTGCATGAGTATTGTAGCTGCCCGTTGAAGAGCATTAACCTCCCGCCAGTTCTCGATCCGGTCTTCAAGAGAAAGATTGAGTACATGAACATTTTCATCGTTTTTAGTCTCCTCCAGAATACGATTCAATATCCTTACGCCCTCCGGGTCATCACTCGCTATGCCACCAGCCAGTAACAACTGACAAGGTCTTTCTTTACGAACGAGGCGATAGGTTGCAATAGTACGATCCAGACCCTTCCAGGGATCAAATCTACCAATTTGCGCGATAATAGGTATCCTGGAATCAATGTTGTATTTGGCCAGAACGGCATCGATTTCTTTCTGGCTCAACTCTCTGTTTTTCTCAGAAAGCGGATCGATGAACGGAGGGATGATAAATCTGGGAACAGCCCAGCCTGGCGCCACGTAATGTGCCGTACTGAATATGGCAGCATCGTAATAATGTGTCCAACCTCTCATGAACTCAAAAAGACCCGGGTTTTTATCGAGTGTCTGGCCCTCAATATCAATATGACATCGCCAGAACCAAATCTGGCCGGGTCGTTTAATATGTTTAGCCAATCCCATTGGCTGAGGATCGTGTGAAATCACTACATTTGGTTCGTAGTCGATCAGATTAACATTCGAGGATTCTTCAAGCGTGCAGCGGTAAGTCTCAGCCATCTCGGGAGTGAAAACGCCCTTTTTACCCTGCATAATGTTGTGAATATTCTTTGTACATTCATAATATTCGGGTGTTCCATGGATGGTTTTCCATTCGGTATCCACACCAATGGAATTCATAAAAGGTATGGAACTGAAAAGCATCTCAGCCACCCCCCCTCCTTTAGCAGTGGCATTAATTTCCAGTACTTTAATCCCCTTGACCTTTTCAATTATCCTTAACAACTTTTCTGCTTTCCAGTTCGACAAAAAAGACATATAAGCTTCCAGAGGAGGTACAGAGAAGGGCTCAAATTTTTTACGCCGGCTATATACAGTTCCGTCCGGCAAAGGAAATACCTGTTTCATTTTCTCAACCATGGTTTTCTTACCTCCTTTAATGGCAGTCTATAAGTGCATCTAATAATTCAAAGGGAATTTGACCACTGGTAAGTCAAGCCCATTCGACTCTGGTATCGACGGTGAGCATAAGTCTCATTTTGATAGGAATACCGAACTACCATCTGTGCCAACGACCGCTTGGGTTTGCCCTATAATACTATCGATCATAAAATTTCATCTCCTATATTTAGAGCATCAATAAAATTTTTTAAATCGGGCATTGTCTCCAAGTTAAATGTGTTTGCTTGCTCTTCTCTCTTCATCAACGCATAGGTATTATTAAATCCTAGTGATTGAAGTAAGTCAATATCATATTGCTTCTTGGATTCTTCTTGTACGAATTCATAAACTTCTTTCTCATTTCCTAATATCGCAGATAACAGAACATGCAGTTGACCAACAACACTTTAACCGACAAGAAGACTTAAGGTCACTTGCTTAGCGCCTAAACTATATGGGGATATGTTATAACTTTTACGTATTATATTTTTCTTTTACAATGCTAAGCGATAGCTATTCTGGCTTCAGAAATTATCTTTTGTGAAACAATGATCAATATAATTAATCTTCTATATTATGCTTCAGTGATGAGGAATGCCGAATAACGCAGATATCGGACTTGTTACGATATAGTCCAATGTGACTATTGTTAAAGAGTTTTTATTATAATAGTTTTTAGAATCATTCCAAGGATTTATGCACCTCGGTAAACGGGCACTGAGTTCAATGTGAAGCTTTAAAGACCTGTTAAAACAGGAGATGATGTGTTATGGTTATTTTGTTCTTATGTGAGTGAATTTAAGCGATTTAGTAAAAACCCCCGTATTTCCCCATAGGGGGTGAATTCCAAGAAACAAGGTATAGTTTACACCGCAGTGACTTTGCACTGTTAAGTCGGCTTCGCCGTCTATCAAAGCGATAATTTAACAGGGATAGAATGCCACACAACGCAGATATCTGACTTTTTACGACGTCGTCAATTTTAAAAGGAGAAAACCAAACAAATGAGGAGACTCACATCGATCAGCACAAGCACACAAATCTGTGCCATTATCGGCAACCCGGTTGCCCACAGTCTTTCCCCGGCCATTCACAATGCCGCATTTGAGGAGTTGGATTTGGATTTCGCCTATGTGGCCTTCAGGGTAGAAAACGCCAGGAATGCACTGGCCGGCATGCGGGCCTTGGAAAACTTCCGGGGAATGAGTGTCACTATCCCCCACAAGGTTGAAATTATAAAACATGTAGATGAGATCTCTGATCTGGATCGTCATATCGGCTCCATCAATACGATCATTAATGAAGATGGCAGGCTGGTGGGCCTTGGCACTGACGGCCCAGGTGCGCTGAAGACGATCAAGGATGCTGGTGTTGACCTTGAAGGCCGAAATGTCTTGATGCTGGGGGCTGGCGGAGCAGCCCGCGCCATCGCATTTACCCTTGCACAGAATGCCGGGCTGGCCAGGATCGCGCTTTTGGATATTGATGCTGCCATGCTTGAGCAGTTGTCATCCGACCTTGAGGCAGGTACAAATGTTAACATTGTCTCAGATGCCCTGACAGAAGCAACTTTGGCTGACCATATGCTGCATGGAGATTTAATTGTGCACTGCACGCCTGTCGGCATGCATCCCCATGAAGATTCGAGCTTGATTCCCCCTGAATTGTTCAGACCGGAGCAGGTTGTATTTGATGTAGTTTATAACCCGCTTAAGACCAGACTCCTGGCGCAGGCCGAGGCCCGGGGGTTAAAGATTATCTCTGGAGTGGAAATGTTCATCAATCAGGCAGTTCTCCAATTTGAACATTTCACCGGACATGACGCCCCCGAAGATGTGATGCGGCGCGTAGTGATGGAGCACCTTTTATCATGAATATCGTACTGATCGGATATCGCGGGACAGGGAAGAGTGTGGTGGCTGAAATCCTGGCCAAGGCCCTCAATATGGCAAGAATCGGAATGGATTCAGAGATTGTAAAAAAAGCGGGCCTGACCATACCGGAAATCGTTGAAAAATACGGATGGGAAAGATTTCGGGATATTGAATCCCAGATTGCCACAAAGGTTTCCCAGCAGGACAACGTGATTATTGATACGGGCGGCGGAGTCATTGAAAGGCCGGAAAACATGGTTGCCCTCAGAAAAAACAGCATTGTTATCTGGTTGAAGGCATCCGTTGACATGATAGTCAAAAGAATCGAATCAGGCACCGAACGGCCTTCGTTGACCAAGGGGAAATCATTTATTGCAGAAGTTTCAGAAGTTCTGGGAAAAAGGAGTCCAAAATATTCAGACGCTGCCCTGCATGAAATTGATACGGATGCCATGACTCCGGAACAAGTTGCCGACCGGATTAAGGCGATTTGGAAAAGGGAGTCGGATAAACAGCGGCCCATTTGAGTTTTTCAAGAAAAAAACCCGTCCCCAAGCCACAAGCCAAAAATTAGATCAAAATCACGGCTCCCCAAAAATCGTTTGAAGACTTTTCCTGCAGGCTCCGTATGGCCATCACAAAAGGTCCATCGCGGAATTCTGATTCGGGGGCAAGTATATAAGAAAAATGGGCGCCCTTTATTTACCAATGAGCAAACTTATTGAGGCAACATTTGAAAAAGTAATTGAGCAATAAAAGTTGACCACGATGCCGGAATTTCGACCATCTCCACATTTAAATTTTGCAGAGCATAGGTCGCAGCATTCAGGCGATCGCAATACAGCGCCATGACACTTGGATCAAGTTCGCGTAGCGCTGACCAAAGCTCTGGCGTATTGTTAAAGGTGAGGACCCGTTCGATAAAGGCGTCTACCTCCAGCTGTAATCTTTGACGCATGACCGGCAAATTATCGCCCCAGTCATCAAGCATATCAAACGGACGGAGTTCATCTATTAATACTTTTGGAAAAAGCGTAGCAGATATGGTCACTTCCCACAATGTCAACAAATCTTTATTATTAATAAATTGCGTCTTCATAACAATATCTTGAATCGAGAGTTAACCATTTCCCCTTAGAAAACTAAATTGCCCTGGAGCAAAAACAGTTCCTGTCAGATAAAAAAGTGGGAAGAAGATTTTAAAATAGTATAGTCTGCATCGGAAGTAAATACACAACGTGTTGATTTTTATGGTACCCCCGGCGCGAGTCGAACGCGCGGCACACGGATTAGGAATCCGTTGCTCTATCCTACTGAGCTACGGGGGCAATGGTCGTCCTGATCAGAACAAATTATTTTAACATGATCATAAACAGGTGTCAATACACCAGTCAATCACAATTCACATCAAGTGGAATCTAACCAGGGCCATTAGATAGTAACTGATCTCCGGCAAAATTCAGCCCATCAAAGAAAATGTTTGCTTTTACTGCCCACAATACTAACGGGCGCCAGTGAATCAACTCACTCCCCTGCCTCTATGAGGTATGTTGAAAAAAGTGTACACCAATGTTAAGGCAAAATACAGAAACGGAGGTGTCACAGTGGAAAGAATACCATATGGGAAATACAATAAAGAATTCAGG
>JBAZOY010000064.1:0-13521 GCA_041648505.1 Syntrophales bacterium
GGAGGGCTGGCCGTTCGAGCCGCGTGTTCAGCCGCCGCAGGCGGCGACACGCGGTGACAGACGCGGCTCCGTTCATCCTGACCGCCTGCGGTCAGGATGAACGCTCGGGCTAACAGGCTGGCAAAGGAGCGCAGCGAATTTGCCAGTCCTTGTTCAGCCCGTGGTTAGGCATGTCCGTCTCCCCCAGATCTGCTAATCCCGTATGGCACGATCTCACCAGCGAACGTTCCAATCAGCACGGCAATTCCACCAAACAGAATACCGCCAATGGCCGGTAAAGCATAAAACTTCCCAATGGCGAAGGAGGACCAAAGAGAGAGGCCAGCAAAGACCAGCAACAGCAATAACGCTGCGAGCGCGACACTCCTTGGCGCTGAAGGTGCTATCCGAACGGCAGAATACATGAATGCTGCGCCCAGATAAATGTGTGCCATGACGTCTGAAGCAACCTTTAACCAACCTTCTGGTGGTGCCCCAAGATACAATGTGATCGATAAGTTGTTGATGAAGCCTCCAACGAAGTACGCAAGATAGCCACAAACCGCCGCCGCCGGTAGCAATAGAATCCATCTCAGAGTTCTCAATGCGCCTCCATTTGCCTAACGCCATTTTCACAGGCGCCGGCTTTTTGGCGTCCTGTGCAAAAAGATGTTAGCCCTTCACTTGATCGTAGCACTTTTGAATTAGAAAATTTTTGGTCTCAAGTCGTACGCCAATTATCATTTAAAGGCGGCATGTCATCAGGGGATACAACCCGACCACAAGCAGAGCAACGAAATTTCTCACCATATTCGGCATCGCCTGCATGCAACATGATTTGAGGCGGCCAAGTACATTTGCACAGCTCATATCCCAGACCTTTTGCTATTTGAGCCTCAGCTACCTGAAGCTTTTCTTCGACCTCATGAATCTTACGGGAAGCCTCTTCCTTTTCCCGTTTAGGCAAAATGTCGATAACGGATTTTACAGTAGATACCACAGTCCCTAGAAGGGAAACACCATCGGAAAAAACCTTCAAATCAAACATTACGTGGCCTCCGGTTATTCGTTTATTCGTATGGCAATAGCCATTAGTGATTTTTGAGTACCAGAGCTTCCGATAAGCCCAAATTGTTGATTATATGTAACCATGCTACTATTGTTTTTATCAGCTTGGTTCAGAATAATCGCGTTTGCACCTTTGGAAGCTGCTTTTTTCTGTAAAGCTTCAATCAAATCTGTCCACTCATGAATCATGCCTCCAGAAGAAGCGATCCAACCCACTTCAACATATTTTTTGTCCTTCGGCGCCTCAGTCAAAACCTTAACCGGTCCTTCATAGGGAGGGTAGATCTCTCCAGTTTGTGTGAATTTACTTGTGGCACATCCGGCAAGAATAAAAACAAGGAAAGTACACAATAACAGCATGCTATTTGTTTTCATAGTATCCTCCGTTATAGGCTAACTACTGTATATATGGTTTCCAGATAAATCCCATCTGCCTCTTTCTGTCCGTATAACACGCAGCGTATAAATTTCAATAATACTAATAAATTCAGATGAATAGCTCAACAAATCGATTATCTATGCGTCTTATATGGTTTCCGTATAATACGCATATGAGATCTTCATAAAGCGTCTACCGGACTGCGCACACCAAGTCCGCCTCGATGCAACACATGAGTATAAATCATGGTCGTACGCACATCATTATGGCCAAGTAGTTCCTGAACTGTTCTGATGTCATACCCATCTTCAAGCAGGTGCGTGGCAAAGGAATGCCGTAGCGTATGACATGTCGCTCTTTTTGTCATACCAGCCTTGGCCACAGCTTGCTTAAAGGATTTCTGTAAAAGGGATTGATCTATGTGATGCCGGCCTTCCTGTCCTGTTTTACTATTATGCCATCTTTTCTCCTGTGGGAAAACCCACTGCCAAATCCAATCGGTAGGCGCATTCGGATATTTCCGATCAAGAGCATTAGGCATTAGAACGCGACCCCAGCCCGCAGACAAATCCTTGACATGAATCGCTTTGACTTTCAACAAATGCTCCTGGAGTGGTTTTTTAACGGACTCCGGCAACATGGTCCGACGATCTTTCTCCCCTTTACCGTCACGTATGGTTATTTCATTGCGCCCGAAGTCGATGTCTTGCACGCGTAAGCGTAAACATTCCATTAATCTCAATCCGGTTCCATACATCAGGGAAACCATCAGCTTTTTATCATCTTTAAGGTAGCTGATGACAGCCTTGACTTCCTCGCGTGTCATAACAACCGGTAGTCGTTTAGGCTTTCGAGCACGAATAACCTCTCCCAAATCGCCAATCTCACGATCTAAAACATAACGATAAAGAAAAAGTAATGCACTGAGCGCCTGATTCTGCGTCGATGCACTGACATGCTCCTTTACGGCAAGATAGGTCAGGAAGGAATTGATCTCCGGCTCGGCCATCTCAGAGGGATGGCGCACATGGTGAAAGAAAATGTACCGCTTTACCCAATAGCAATAGGCAGTCTCGGTACGGCGGCTGTAATGACGCGAACGCAGTGCTTCACGCAATAGATCGAGGAGTTTCGGTTTTCCATGTGTTGGCTGAGCAGGTGGAATATAGACTGTCGCAGCAACAGGTTGTATCCTGTATCTAAGGGCGCTTGGCACCGGCATTTTAGGCTCGTTCATTCTACTGCCCTCTTAGGCGTTACGAAGGTTTGCGACGGAATAAGAGGAATTGTGGTATAGTTTTAAAAATCAGCCAGGATGCAACGTTACTAAACCACTTCATACTTTGTTTGTCAACGGATTAATAGTTTAAACATTCATATTTAAGCCTTTTTATGAGGTGGAACGGTTATTTTCTGTACAGTATCTGACCCCCTTCCGAGTAACTTCAAGTTACTCCTTGATAAACCGCCCCAGCGGGGCGTGGGTCGCTAACCAGTGTTTCTCCGGTCTCGGCTACCCGATCCGGTCGATTTCGGAGAGACATGGTTAAACGGGTTGACAATTAAGCTGGATTTCATATACATGTAATAAAAGATAAGCTTTATTAATCACTTGTAATATTTGATCCTTGCGGGGTTTTACTAAACGCGGAATAAAAGTAAAAGTTTCTCCCACTTATCTTTGAGTTGCAATCAGGAAAGGGTGTTTAATGATTTACGCACTTTGTGTTGCTTCGGGTCTTTTTATCGGCGGCATCCTGGCGTGGTTGATCTCAGCCGGCCGTGTCAGAAGGGCTCTGTCACTGAAACTGGAAGATGCTGATCGCCGCGCAAACGAAGCCAAGGGTCGGGCAGCTGGTCTCGATGGAACAGTGGCCGAGCTGAGGACACAGAGCCAAAAAGTGCAGGAGGATTTTGCAAAGATCAGTTTTCGGCTGGAAGAAGAGCATGAGGCCCGTGTAAAGGCCGAAACCCGCTTGGTTGAAACAGTTCAGCGTCTCGCTGAGGAGAAAAAGTTATTAGAGGAAGCGGAGAAGAAGCTTACGGACACTTTCAAGGCTGTTGCCGGTGATGCTCTGAATAACAGTACGACGGCGTTCCTGAAGCTGGCCGGAGAAACCTTTGATAAGGTTCTTACGGAAGCAAGGGGCGACCTCGGGAAGCGCCAGGAGGCCATCCAGGGTCTTGTTAAACCCCTGTCGGAGTCCCTGAGTCAGTTTGAAGTGCATGTTCGCTCAATAGAAAAGAACAGGCAGGAGGCTTATTCCGGTCTTGCCGAACACCTGAAGAATCTTTCTGTGACGCAGCAGCAGTTGCAGAGGGAAACGGCAAACCTGGTGACGGCCCTTCGCAAGCCGCAGGTACGAGGCCGCTGGGGTGAAATGACGTTACGACGGGTGGTAGAGTTGGCGGGGATGTCTGGGCACTGTGACTTTTCTGAGCAGGTCACGGCCGGTTGCGATGAAGGTAAGCAGCGTCCTGACCTCATTGTTCGTCTGCCGTCCGATCGGGAGATTGTCGTGGACGCAAAGGTTTCTCTGGAGGCCTACCTGGATGCGATTGCAGCGGATTCGGAGGAAACCCGCAAGGTTGCCATGGAGCGGCACGCATCGCAGATGCGGACTCACATGAATGCACTTGCTGACAAACGTTACTGGTCACAGTTCCCTAAAGCGCCGGAATTTGTTGTGATGTTTATCCCCGGCGAGTCATTTTTTGGGGCCGCAGTTGACGCAGACCACAGTCTTATCGAAGACGGGCTGGAAAAACATGTGGTAATGGCCACTCCGACAACCTTGATCGCGCTCCTGCGGGCCGTGGCTTACGGCTGGAGACAGGAACAGGTCGCGAGGAATGCTCAGGAAATAAGCGACCTCGGTAAGCAGCTCTACGAACGTATGAGGATTCTTGCTGAACACATAGGTGATATTGGCAGGGGGCTTGAGAAGGCTAATACAGCGTACAACAGCGCCGTTGGTTCGATAGAGGCCCGGGTATTGCCGGCGGCGCGTCGATTTAAGGATCTTGGTGCGGCACCGGGTGCTGAAGTACCTCTTGTGAAATCCGTTGAAATTTCTCCCCGGGTTCTTTCAGTCCCGGAGCTTATAGAGGAAGACGAGTGATCCGTTCGTGATTTGCTACATGTCACCGTTTTTTTGCCAGTCCCTCAAAAGCTGGACGAGCAGGCGAACACCAACCCCGGATGCGCCCTTGGGGATATAAGGCATATCTTTAGCCAGCAATGCCGGGCCTGCAATATCCAGATGCACCCATGGATAATCTCCCACAAACTTGCTCAGAAAAGCGGCGGCCGTGATGGTTCCTGCTGCCCTTCCACCGGTGTTTTTGTAGTCTGCTATATCGCTCTTGATCAATTCATGATACTCTTCCCATAGTGGCAATTCCCATACCCTTTCGCCGGTAGCGTCTGCGGCATTTTTGATCCTTGCTTTCAGATGATCGTCTGTTCCCAGCATCCCGATAACATGGTCACCGAGGGCAATAATACAGGAGCCGGTCAACGTGGCGAGATCAACAACGGCGGTCGGGTTATATTTTCCGGCATAGGTAAGGGCATCGGCCAGAATCAATCTCCCCTCCGCATCGGTATTGAGAACCTCTATGGTCTTACCGGACATGGATTTCAGAATATCCCCCGGTTTATAAGCACTTCCTCCGGAGAGATTCTCCGTTGCCGGTATGAGAGCAACAACGTTAGCAGGAAGGTTCAGCTCCGAAATGGCCATGATAGTACCCATCACCGCTGCACCACCCGACATGTCAGTCTTCATCTCATCCATCTTTTCCGATGGTTTTATGGAGATGCCGCCACTGTCAAAGGTCAGCCCCTTGCCCACCAGAACGATGACGGGGTCAGCTTTTTTCCCGCCGCGGTATTCAAGAATGATAAACCTGGCCGGTTCGTCAGAACCTCTGGCTACGGCAAGCAGGGCATTCATCCCCAGTTCTTTCATCTTTGGAATATCAAGGACTTCTACACTGACATTCTTCAGCGTTGAAGCAAGTTCTTCCGCCTTCCCGGCCATATCGGAAGGTGTCATTTCATTGCTCGGGGTAGATACCAGGTCTCTTGTAAAATAAACGGCACGGGAGATGATCTCTGCCGTCTTTGCCGCGGAACTTATTGTCTTCAATTTATCTTCTTGTTCCTCAACAATCACAAATTCTTCTAATTCTTTGATATTATCCCGGTCCACGGTCTTAAAAGGCGTAAACTGGTAAAGACCAAGAAAAACCCCTTCCACGGCAGCCTCGGTCAACTTGTCGAGAGGTTGAGCGATTGCCGTTAGATTTCCTATATCCATAGAGGTGGCAAAACCTTTCAGATTCAATTCCCTTACCTGGCGAGCCGCTTTTGAAAAAGCGCCTCTCAGTTTTTCCAGGTTGAAATCCGCCTTTTTGCCCAGACCGACCACAATGATACGCCTGGCCGGGAGAGACCCCTTCGTATAAATTACCGAGGTTTGAAAGAGCTTCCCTTCAAAATCACCTCCCGCGACTATCTCCCCGATCAGCCCGTTAGAGGCCCTGTCTATAAGCTCTGCCGCACCTTCAAGCGCCCTGCCCCGCTCAAAATGGAAAACAACCGAGGCTTCAGAAGTAAATTCTGCAAGATTTACTTTTTTTACATGAACCTTCATTCTCCCCTCCCGAGATATTTCAACACTACCAGTCTATATCAATTTTTTTGAGCCGGTGCCTTAGCGAATCAAAACTTACATGAAGCAGCTCGGCGGCCTTTGTCTTTGATCCCCTGGTTTTTTCCAGGGCCTTTTCTATCAATTGTTTTTCATAGCTTGCCACTTCTTCGTTCAAATTGATACCCGTCTCCGGCATATCAAAATTAACGGCAGGTATTTCTTCCCGGGAATTATTCCTTGTCAGAATGAGGTTTTCCGGGAGGATGATATTGGATGTTTCCATAGCAACGCTCCGTTCAATAATATTTTCCAGTTCTCTTACATTACCGGGGAACGGATAATCCATTAGAAGCTCCATGGCATATGTTGATATGGTCCCGATCTCTTTTCCAAACTCCCGCGAATACTTCGCTATGAAATGTGTTGTAATAAGAGGGATATCGTCTTTTCTCTCCCTCAGAGGGGGGATATGGATCGGAATAACATTGAGACGGTAGTATAAATCTTCCCTGAAGGTGCCCTCCGCCACCTTTTTTCCCAGGTCTTGATTTGTAGCGGATATAATACGGACATCGACCTTGATGTCCTCCGCTCCCCCTATCCTTCGGAATGTTTTTTCCTGGACGACACGGAGAAGTTTCACCTGGAGAACAGGGAGCAATTCGGCAATTTCATCGAGAAAGATCGTTCCGCCACGGGCAACCTCAAATAAACCGGGTTTATCGGAGTGCGCCCCGGTAAAGGATCCCTTCATGTAACCGAAGAACTCACTTTCCAGAAGGTTTTCAGGTACACCGCCACAATTGATAGGTACGAACGGCATGTTTTTTCTCGGACTGTTTTCATGGATAGCTTTTGCGACGAGTTCCTTGCCAGTCCCACTCTCGCCGAGGATAAGGATGTTGGCCGGGGTAGTAGCTACTTTTTTAATAATAGAATAAACCTTGAGCATCCCCTTGCTTTTCCCCACCATTTCTCCGAAGCAAACGGCATCTTCCCTTCCCTTGATGAAGAGGGCATCCTCCTTTTTCACGCCCTTCTTCTCCAGGGCCTCACGAATGATTCTTTTAAGATCTTCTACATCGAATCCTTTTTCGATATAGTCATATACCCCTTCCTGCATGGCTCTCACCGCTGTTTCACCGGAGGCATAAGCGGTAATCAGAATCACTATTGTTTCGGGGGCAATTTCTTTGACCTCTTTCAAAAATGTCAGGCCATCCACCTTCGGCATCTTCAGGTCGGTAATAATGAGGTCAAATCGTTCTTTTTTACAACAACTCATGGCTTTTCCCGCATCACCGGCACAGGTCACCTTGTAACCATCCCTGGTTAGCATGATCTCGAGAAACTCTCTCATCCCCTGATCGTCATCTACAACAAGAATCTTGGCCATTCTTACCCTCCTTACGAGAACCAGGTTTGTCTTTCCGAAAAATTTTCCCACACTATGACGGAAACGGACAAGATTGTAGCTCTCCTAAAATCTCAGGGTTGCTTTACATTTCTTTGGATGAAGAAGAAGGTTAAGTCCGTCGAGTGCGCTTCTTACATGAATATCCGCTGCCATCAGGGCATCCACGGCACAGCCTTCGGCTTCCGAAACAGCTATACCGATCTTTGCTGCTTTCAGCATCCTTCTGTCATTTTTCCCGTTGCCAAAGGCGACAACATGTTCTACGCCAAGCCTTCTGATATAGTCCTCTTTCTGAAGATCGTGGTCATCACCGGAAAATATCCGAATGATACAATTTACATCTTTCAACTCCGATTGGACCATGCCAAATGTATCGGCAGTTACTATATGCACCTTTAAAAATGCTGCTATCTTGTTCAGTTGTTTTTTTACTTCCGGTAAAAGCCTTCCGGCAACGGAAAGGGTACCTGTGTAATCTGAAACCATATATTCCAGAGCGACATGCCCGAAGCCGGGGATTTCGATCTCAAGCATAATATTCTCCTTTACTCCCACTCGATCGTACTGGGTGGTTTTGAGCTGATGTCATATACAACCCGATTTACTCCCCTCACTTCATTGATAACACGGTTGGATATCCTGCCAAGCAGGTCGTATGGCAGCCTGGCCCAGTCAGCCGTCATAGCATCATCACTTTTTACGGCACGTATAGCCACGACATGCTCATAGGTTCTATGATCACCCATAATTCCCACACTCTTTATCGGGAGGAGAACGGCAAAGGACTGCCATAACTTGTGGTAGAAGTTATTCTCTCTTATTTCTTCAAGGAGGATGGTATCCACCTTGCGCAGGATGGAAAGCCTTTTCCCGGTAACTTCACCAATAATACGCACAGCCAGGCCGGGACCGGGGAAGGGTTGTCTCCAGATAACTTCGTGAGGAAGACCGAGTTCTTTTCCCAAGATGCGTACCTCATCCTTGAAAAGGTGTTTGAGTGGTTCGATGAGCTTCAGTTTCATCTTTCGGGGGAGCCCACCTACATTGTGGTGCGACTTAATAACTGCACTGGGACCACCAAAGACCGAACGTGACTCGATAAGATCAGGATAAAGGGTTCCCTGGGCAAGATATTCAACATTCTTGAGCTTGCGGGCCTCTCTGTCAAAGATATCAATAAAGATACGCCCGATAATTTTTCGTTTTCTTTCCGGGTCCACAACCTTTTTTAACTTAGAAAGAAATTGTCTCTGGGCGCGTGCGATTTTTACATTAATCCCGAAAAGTTCTCTTAATTCTCTCGCCAGATCCGCCTCACCCTCTCTCAAAAGACCATTGTCCACAAATATACAGGCAAGATGATCTCCTATGGCTCGATGGAGCAATGCAGCAGTAACGGAAGAATCCACACCACCACTTAAGCCGAGGATTACCCTTCCGTCGCCGACCTGTGATCTGATATCCTCTATGGCATCCCTGACGAAAGATTTCATCGTCCAGGTCTTCCGGCAATCACAGATACGAAAAAGGAAGTTTGCAAGCATTTTTTTCCCGTCAGGTGTGTGAATAACCTCCGGGTGGAACTGCATCCCGTAAAACCGCCTTGCCGTATCTTCTGCTGCTGCTGCCATTGTACTATCTGTAGATGCGGTAACCTCAAAACCGGAAGGCAGCTTAACGATGGCATCTCCGTGGCTCATCCAGCAGCTGGTCTTTTTCTCTATACCGAAGAATATTCCCTCTGTACGTTTCACATGGAGTTCGGCAAGGCCGTATTCCCGTTTTTCCGTCCTGACAACCTCACCTCCCAGAGCGTCAATCATGTATTGCATGCCATAGCAGATACCGAGGATCGGTATATTCAGGTCAAGAATGCCTTTGTCTACCTTAGGACTTTTCTCTTCATAGACGCCCGCCGGACCACCGGAGAGAATAATTCCTTCCGGTTGAATTTCCTTTATTTTCGAAATATCTATCTCCGGGGGTTCGATCTGACAGTAGATATGGTTTTCGCGGACACGTCTCGCTATGAGCTGGTTGTACTGAGAACCAAAATCAATGATCAGGATCACTGTTATTTCCTTTCGGGCCGATTTAACGGCTTTGGGGTTTCATTCTCATAAACTGGACAAATTTTTCAAAGAGATAACTTGCATCATGCGGACCAGGTGCCGCTTCGGGATGGTATTGCACGCTGAAGGCATTAAGGGCAGGGATAGAGATGCCTTCCGAGGTATTATCATTTAAGTTGTCATAGGTCTTTTCCATGTCCTCCGGAAGGGACTCCGGCAGGACGACAAAACCATGGTTCTGCGACGTGATCTCGACTCGTCCTGTTCGCATGTTTTTTACCGGCTGGTTGATGCCATGATGTCCGAACTTCAGCTTAGCTGTTCTGCCACCCAGGGCCTGCCCCAATATTTGATGTCCCAGGCAGATGCCGAAGAGAGGAACCTTGCCCAGCATCCTGCGAACTACTTCCACGATATAGGGCAAGGCAGCCGGATCACCGGGCCCGTTGGAAAGGAGTATGCCATCAGGTTCATAGGCGAAAATATCCTCTTCGGAGGCCATGGCTGGAACAACAAAGACGTCACAACCACACCTTTCAAGATTACGAAGAATGTTGTATTTGACACCGCAATCAAGGACAACCACCCTTAACTGTTCCGCCTTTCCTGGAGGAGGAGAGGAGATTTGCTGCCGCACGCCGTTTTTCCACATATATGGTTGTTTACAGGTGACCGATTTAACCAGGTCCCTGCCTACCAGGCCAGGATAAGACCGTACACGTTCCAGTAAAAGATCAATATCCTCTGTCTCGGTGGAAATTATACCACGCATGGCGCCTTCCTGTCTGATACGCCGGGTGAGAGCTCTTGTATCAATCCCCTCGATGCCGATGGTATGATGATCTTCCAGAAAAGCCTTTAAACTTTGCCGGCTGCGCCAGTTACTGGGATATTGCTGATATTCCCTGACGATAAATCCCTCGAGGTAGATGTCATCCGATTCCATATCTTCAGGATTGATCCCGTAATTACCAACCAGAGGATAGGTCATGGTAACAATTTGTTCTTTATAGGACGGATCTGTTATAATCTCCTGGTATCCGGTCATCCCGGTATTAAAGACCACCTCTCCCATGACTTCACCGCATCCGGCAAAGGCATGTCCCCGGTAGACGGTTCCATCTTCCAGAATCAGCAGGGCCGGCGGTTGCTGTCGTAACAGCTGCATGTGTAAACTCCTTGGGATATAGAAAGCTATGTAGCTATCTTAAGATTTTCACAAATATTTTGGCTACAAAGAAATTATAATAATTAAGTTATCTTTTTATATGCCATAAGTCGGAATCTAGAATAGAGATAATGTATGCCTTGAGCAACTTAACGACTTACGAGTAGTTATGAAATGTTCGACAATATCTTAAGAGTTCCCCCCCTTGAGAGTATTGATCATTTGAAATGGTTATTACCCTAAGCCCGGCAATCAGTTGGAAAAGCTGACAGAAAATAATACCCGCTCAATGTACTATGTCGGAAATGAGGAAAAAGGGGAATTTTGCAGGGGTATTCCATTGGATATAGTTTTTAAGAAAATCACTGGACTTAACAAAAAGTCTGTACCTGGATAAACTTTTTTCTTCCTTTTTAATCTCAGCGAATCCGAACAATTTACAAAACCTCTCCAGAAATCGCAACGAGTAACACTTGGCTGCCACCTCTTCGGGCTTTCGACAGGGCTTCATTTCCACCTCCTCCAGAAGCAGGGGAAAGGCTTCAATAAAATAACCGGCAAGCTGAGTATCTTCTATATATTCCAGAGCTTTTTGTGTCAAGAGGGAGAGGGAAAAGAGAAAACTCTCTTGAATGATCCAAAAAGGCAGATATCTGTCATGGAAGGCCCAGTTGAATTTTGTGGTATATATCTTCAGGAGCTGGAAGAAATCTTTTTCCTTAAATCCCTCCGTTAGAATCTTATTCCCCCTATGGGTCAAGACAAAGTATTTATGCTCTTTTTTAATCCATCCACACATTTTGAGAACCTGGCGAATAGAATTAAGACGTATGGAATTCTCCTCAGACCTGATAGGGAAGTCATCGCTTTCTTCAAAGGGCGGAAGTTTTTCAAGAAGTAGCCGACAGAATTTAAGGGGCAGGTTACCCCCGGCTGTGGCTTTCAGGGGCTCCACCCGGGACAGCTCATTCAAAAAGATCAGAATATCCTGTACTATAGGAACAGATTGAAAGACGTCAGAAGGTAGATAATGATTAAAGGTTACCATATCTGCTGTCTGTTCAAAGGGGAAGTATAAGAGTCGGTATACCTGTTCAGGAGAGAATTCCAAAAATTTAGTTTTCTCGTCATGGTTTTCCAATTCTATTAATTCTTCAAGGCGGTTTGGCGTCTCCTCTATGGAGAAATCTCGTCCGTTTAAACTTTCACTGATTTGTTCAAAGATCAATTGAAGCGGTTCCTTATCGTTTAATCTATGAGAGATTTCATCCCGGAACGAACAACGATCCTTATATTCTTCTCCTGAACCATAGGGGGAAAAGTCATTTCGGCCATTTTTACGCATAAAATATTTACTCCAGAGTTACTTATTTTTCGGGGGTCTTCCATTCCCGACCATGGTAGTCCGCTTTATTTCTTCCGCAACGACCTCTACCGGCTCACCGAGTAGAGAGGCCACAGGTATCCTTTCAAGATAACCATCATCCCAGGAGAGATTGTATTCATTGATGAGGTTACGGATATCGTTAAAACGATAGCCAAGGACGTCCTTCCTTTCCTGAATGGTCAGTAATTCATTAAAGTCAACATGGATCAGCAGCATGTTCCTCACCGTGTAAGTCTCTCCGAGAAGGGGAATAATAACAACAGCAGCACCATCTGACTTTCCGCGGCCCACATAGATACGACCGGTACTCACTATGGTTTTTTTTGTCCCCATGAGAACACCCGAACCCTCCGCCCTCGATTTCATTTGGGCTGAAATGCCCCCCCTTCCTCTGATGGAGATTGTTGTGGTGTCTTTGGGGTTTCCCTCTATATCGAGGTTGTTAATATCATAAAGGGTGTATCCCTTGATCGTGGCTATTGCCGGCTGTATTCTACTGATGGCAGGAATATTCTTACTGTAAATGGACTTTACTGTAAATCTCAGTTCCCTCAAAAGGTTGAAAATTATTCCCACCAGGGGTTGTTCTTTCCTGCTTGTACCCACTGTTACCGTCTTTGCCTGATGCCTTATCGCATCAATCGGCCTGGAAAGCTCATCAATGGCATGGCCTATGGTTATGTCCAGCATGTCAATGGGGGAAATGCTACCATTTTCCACCTTGAAATCATACCAGAAGTCTTCAACGGGTAGCTTCCCGGCGGCATATTTCAGAAGGAGGGGTATATCGGAGATAGTCTTGGCGGCGGTTAAAGAAAAGGAACCGTTACTCCTCATCTGATTGAATCTGTCGAAGAAATTTGTCACCATTCTCCAAATATGCTTATCACCAGTCCTCTCATAAAGGGAGTAATTTTTTTTCTCATGTTCAACCATCCTCCTATTGAGGCTGCTTCTGAACTCTCTAAGGAACAGGGCATCATCATCAATGCTCCGGGCGGCATAGTAGCCCCACAGATGCCCCGCAAGCGTATTGAGAATAATAGACGTTGGTAAAGGCACTCTGGGTATCCCGATTACCGCATCGGCTATCCCGTTAAACCGCTCCTCACCTTCATCGGCAAAAACAACTACTCCCGCTCTATGGGCTTTAAATATTGCTACCTCTTTAATGATATCCCCGATTACTGTTTCCTCACTGCCTGCTGTACAGACAATGATCAGGGGCTCTGCAGAGAGATCAATGTGTTTTTTATTTTCTACCACATCCGAAGCTATAGTTACATAACAGAGTTCACTCAACTTGATCCTGATCTCGTCTGCCGCTATCTTATTCGGACCGCTTCCCACGACAGCCCAGTATTTCTTATGTTTAGCCAGCAGCAGGGCA
>JBAZOY010000065.1:0-12539 GCA_041648505.1 Syntrophales bacterium
GATGTAATTGAGAACAATAAAGTAGTAAGACATCATAAGGTAATTGTTGGTAAACCTTTCAGGAAAACACCTGTTTTTTCAGCTACCATGCAATATATTGTTTTCAATCCTACATGGACAGTGCCTCCTACAATTCTGAAAAAAGATTTAATACCAGAGATCAAAAAAGACAGAAGTTACCTTGTCCGGAAAAATATAAATATTTATGATGCCAAAGGAATTAAAATTAACCCTGATTCAATAGACTGGTTTAGTAAAAAACCGTATTCTTATAACTATCGGCAAGAGCCAGGTAAATTAAATGCTTTAGGTGCTGTAAAGTTTGTGTTTCCCAACAGGTTTGATGTTTACCTGCATGATACCCCAGGCAAAGAGTTATTTGAAAAAACAGAGCGGGCATTCAGTTCGGGCTGTATAAGGGTAAATAAACCCCTTGAACTTGCTGAATTCTTATTAAAAGATCAGCCAAGCTGGAATCAAAAAAAGATCCGGAAAATAATAGAAACAACCAGGACAAAAACTATTATCTTAACAAAAAAGCCGGAAGTGCAACTGCTTTATCTTACTTCATGGGTTGATGATTCAGGCCAGAGAAACTTTAGAAAAGACATATATAAAAGGGACGAAGATTTATATAAAGCGTTAACGGCTAAACCAGTGTGTGATCTGAATTAAACGGAATTTAAATATTTTGATTTTACAAAATATGATTTACTCGGATAATAAATAAACAAACACGACTTATCCTTAATAACCTCTATAATTGCGGTGCTTTTTTCCGGAGGTACAGCAGGACAACCAAAGCTTCTGCCTAATCTTCCAAATTTAAAAGTGAAATCTCCGGTTGCATAAGGAGCGCTGTGCATAACAATGGCACGTTTCCGGGCATTATCATTAATACCCGGCTCAATTCCATCGAGATAAAGAGATAATCCATATTTCCCATAGTATTCTGAACCGGTAAGATAGAATCCTAAGCTACTCATTTTCGATTCTGGTGTATTGGAAAATTTTACTGCAAATTCTTCGCCGCTACTTTTCCCATGTGCGACTAGTGAATTGTGGATAATCCGCATTATTTCCAGATCAATAACCCAAAGCCGCCTGACTTTTGACGATAAAGAAAAATCTATCAAGGTTAGATATTTTTTATTCTGTATTTTACCTTCCTTTAGCATTGAATAGTAACCAAGAATACCTTTATAAAAAGCTTTATATGAAGGTTTTGATTCAGCAGGTTGCAATTGCTTGTAAAACGAATCAATACACTCATGGTTAGACTCAAATAATCTTATTTCATTAAAATTTATAATGTCATTCGCATACACAAGTGATATTGAGTATGATAATACTGCTAATAATAATATTGTTATTTTCACTTCTTTTTTTAACATATTATAAAATTCGGAAAGTAGTTCCGTTGACAGGATACTTAATTGGGTACTCTTGAACTATTAATAATGTAACCGAAATTAATAAACTGCATACCATGAAAATTAAAGATTTACAAAACGAAATTATAGATTTCAGAGACAAAAGAAACTGGAAACAATTCCACAAAGTAAAAGACCTGCTCTTAGGCTTAAATATAGAGATTTCTGAGCTATCCGAGCTGTTTCTGTGGAAAAACGCTAATGAGATAAACTCAACAGCAAAACACAGGGTAGAGGAAGAAATCGCAGATGTTTTTATTCTTCTAACCTATATATGCAACCATTTCGGTATTGAGCTTGAACATGCAGTAAAGAAAAAAATTGAAATGAATAACAAAAAATACCCGATTGAAAAAAGCTTTAACTCTAATAAAAAATACAATGAATTCGATTAGGTGGGATATGTAATTTACAAATTTAACGTATAACAACAGATTCAACCATGCGGCTAAAAGAGCATGCTGAAGAGTCGGCCAATCATTTAACGGAAAAGCTCTATTGGGAAGCGGAGTTTATGCTTTGGCAGCTAATTCCTCATACATTTCTAAAGAAGGTTCCCCATCAAGCATCGGGGCGATTTTTTCAAAAAGTTCTTGAAAATGAGGGGTAGAGCTGTGAATATCAAATGCCGCCTTGTTTGTGTATTTTTCATAAAATAAAAACTTCCCCGGTTCGTTCTGGGCACGATTGAGAATGTAAGTAAGGGTACCTTCTTCAGGAAGAACCTTTGGAACCATAGCTCTCAATGCGGCTTCCATATCTTTTTCGACTCCCTGACGTGCTTTTAAAATAGCAACTACAACCATTATCCTCGCCTCCTTTTCCTCTGCTCTATATTTTTTCTACTTTCCCATACTCTTCACCCCATGAAGCCTATTTCCTGCTTTTTGGAAGTTATCAAAAAAGGGGCCCGAATTATTCTTGCCTTTATCAAATTACTTATCAATTTTACAGTTTTCGCATATATCATCTATCTTTCACCAGGAATTCCCCGGCTTTTTTCACCTCAAAAGGGCTTCCTATATAGATTGGACAACGATGCATTAAGTCTTTTACTTTAATGGACAGGATATCTTCTTTACCATCGGTGGCCAATCCACCGGCCTGTTCAACGATGAATGCCATAGGCTGAAGCTCGAAGAGGAGCCGTAATTTCCCATGAGGGCTATTTTTTAATGCAGGATATGTAAATACACCACCTTTCTTAATCAGGATCTGATTGAAGTCCGGTACAAACCCCCCGCTGTAACGGAGCTTGTATCCCTTCCCTTCCAGATACTCCACATATTCACGGTGTTCTGGTGTCCAGTCCTTCCTCAATCCCCCCAGAGAGTAAATTGACCCCCGTTCCCTCAAAGTAATATTCTCCTCAGAGAGGACGTATTCTCCTTCCCTGTTCAGAACGAACTCATGAGTACCTTTGCCTGCCGTATATACCATTGTGATCAGGGGACCATAGGTAATATACATGGCCGCTACCATCGTCTTCCTCCCTTCAGCAAAGATCGACTCCTTATGAATGCCGATGATGGTGCCTATGGAAAGATTACTGTCCACCAGAGAAGACCCATCAAGAGGATCTGCCGTGACGAAATATTTTTCGTCACCCTTGCCGACCTCTATAACGGTATCACTTTCTTCTGAAGTGTACTCCCGGACGAATCCTGAAAACTGCAACTGATTTCTGAGAATCTCGTCAGAACTTCTATCGAGGGAGAGCTGTTCCTCTCCGTAAATATTCTTAAACCCGGCCAGCTTCCGGTTTGATTCATGGATCTTGGCAGAAATGTATTTTCCTGTAACGGCTATCTGCCATATAAGCCTGCGGAGTTCTACTTCTACACCCGCCATCCACATCTGCCGCCGCAGATCAACGGCAAATTTTGTATAATCTGATATCCCCTTTCCCATAACCTGTCTCCTGCAGTAAAAAACACTGCTATATCCGGTAAGCATCTTAAAAAAAGTATAAAAATTAGCTGAAGAAAAGGGTAACACTTTTCCACGGCAGAGTTCAACCTAAAATAGGGGGGATAGGCATGGCAAGATTAATATCCGTGCAGCAAATTTTGAGTACATTTCGACTGGTTGCGCTACTCTGCTCGAGACAAGGAGGATTATGGGCCTTTTTGGGACTTTCTAATGTTTTGCATCACCAGTAACGCTAAAAGCTTGCCTGTTACAAGGGTACGGCGGATATTACTGTTTGGTGAATGCAATTATTCGGAATCATTATTGTTCTTTCAGGTCATTGACGACGGATTTGTACTTCTCATGTATCATATTTCGATCGAACTCCCAGAACTCGGCAAGCATTCTTTGGTCTTCAGCTTCGGAGAAGTACGCACGGGAAGCGGGAAAGAAAACTTTGTCTTCTTTTTCGATATGTTTAGGATAGAAATCCATGAGTATGCGCAGGCAACTCGTAATGTCTCCAAGGGCTGAGGTATCGCCACTCCTGTAACGTGTGTTTGCCACGACCAGGGCCTTAGTGGTGTTCCGTCCAAAAACATGTTCACGGATTAGTTCGTTCATTATTCGCTGGTCTGTATCCGATAAGTTTTTTTCGTTTAGTTTCCTGAACAGAATATCTTCCTCCTTTCCGTGATGAGTACGGTCAGCATAGAACCGCATAAAGTCAACTGCCTTGTCAACGAACAATGGGTCAATCTCCCGTGTATTCACGACATGCACCAGCTTATCTCCAATTATGGCGATCATACGTTCTATAAGCCTGTGCTCTATCATGAGTGGACCGCGTGCTTGCATATAATGTCCTCCTGTCGAGTCTATTTTTCTAATGATGTTTATACATGGGCTTATTCGTGGTTCTATCTGAATCTGTCATCTGCCTTCTGATCCGAGAAGGATTTCCTGGTTTCGCCAAGCCAGCCGATTTGTATTTCCGTCGGCGCGTCGATTTCCGGTACGTATGGTTTTATGTCCAGAAGAGGTGTGCCATCAACAATGTCCACGTTTTCGATCTGTAGTACACCGTTTTCAATTGCACGGAGACGGACTACGGAAAGTCCAATTGGATTAGGTCTTCTGGGCGCGCGTGTGGCAAAGAGCCCGCGCATCCGCGAGTCCATGAAAGGAACGACGTGGAGACTGAATCCCTCACTGCGATGGAAATGGTACAACAGGATAACATGTGAGAAGCCGTCAAGATCCTTCAGCCCTGCTCGAAACTCTTCAAACACTTCAACGGTACCAGTTACTCCGGCTGCTCCCGTTGGCTGTATCGGCATGCCTTCAGGTTTCGTGAATGGTGAGTGGATTACTCCGATTGCCGTGTATTCGATATTCATATCTTACACGAATGGATTACAGTTATCGGCGATAGACACGTACCGTATTAAATGAGTGTAAAGCGACCACGGAATAAAAATCTTCAGGCCTTCAATTCGCAACTATTATTTTAAGCCTTTTCCACCTTTACCGCACACACTTTGTACTCGGGGATCTTTGCTATCGGGTCGATGGCATTTATAGTGAGCGCATTTGCCGGTGACTCAGAGAAATGAAATGGCGCAAAGATAACCCCTCTGGCGGGCCGTTCACTTATCAATGACTTTACTTTAATATCTCCCCGGCGGGATGCGATACGGATAAGCTCACCAGAGCTGATCCCCAGATCCGCGGCATCACCCGGGTTTATCTCCGCGAGAAGCTCAGGATAAAGCATGTTGAGTCCTTTCCCTTTACGGGTCATTGTGCCGGTATGGTAATGCTGCAATACCCTCCCTGTAGTGAACAAAAACGGATATTCATTGTCCGGCGCTTCAGCTGGAGGTTCGTAATCAGTGGCAGTGAAGAGGCCTTTGCCTCTGGCGAATTTTTCTATGTGGAGAATAGGTGTCCCCGGGTGTTCTTCAGAAGGACAGGGCCAGGGAATCCCTTCCTTTTCAATACGCGGATAAGTTATACCGGCATAGCTCGGGGTTACGCTGCGGATTTCTTCCATTATCGCTTCCGGATCTTTATAATCCATCGGGTGTCCCATCATTCCGGATAATTCACATATTATCCAGAAGTCGTCCTTAGCTTCCCCTCGAGGTTGAATCGCTTTTCTTACACGTTGAACCATTCTCTCGGAATTTGTGAAGGTCCCTTCCTTTTCGGCAAAAGAAACACCAGGAAGGACTACATCAGCGTACTTCGCGGTTTCTGTCAAAAATATATCCTGAACTACTAAAAACTTTAGTGATTTTATACAATGTTCTATATGATTCATGTCCGGGTCACTGAGAAGCGGGTTTTCACCCATAATGTACATGGCCTGTACCGTACCCTCCTCAGCAGCATTGAACATTTCAGTAAGTGTAAGTCCCGGAGCGGACGGCAGATTCTTCACTCCCCACGCCTTTTCAAATTTCCCCCTTATTTCGTCACTGGTAACCGGCTGGTATGCCGTGAAGACATTGGGCAGGGCGCCAAGGTCACATGCTCCCTGGACATTGTTCTGTCCCCGTAACGGATTGACTCCTCCTCCTTCAATACCAACATTACCGCAGAGCATGGAAAGATTTGCCAGAGATTTAACATTGTTGGTTCCTGTTATGTGCTGGGTAATTCCCATTGTATACAGGATTGAGGCCGGCTTTGCTTTCCCGTAGATACGGGCTGCCCTGATTAATTTCGCTACTGGTATGCCGGTAATCTCCGAAACATATTCGGGGGTATATTTCTTGACACAGGCTTTAAGTTCATCAAACCCTTCGGTTCTTTCTTTTATGTATTCCGTTGCCTGTAAATTTTCTTCAATAATGATGTGGATAAACCCATTGATCCACGCGATATCGGTACCCGGTTTAGGCTGAAGCCAGATAGTTGCATAATCCACTAAATCTATCTTTCTCGGATCTATAACGATTAAGTCTGCACCTTTCTTTAAGACCGCTTCTTTTATGTAGTTTGCAAAGATAGGATGAGTTTCCGTGGTATTACTTCCCGTTACCAGGATAGCCTGTGACTTCAGGACATCGGTAATAGGATTTGTCATTGCTCCACTCCCGAACGATGCGGCAAGACCTGCCACAGTGGAGGAGTGTCAAAGACGGGCACAGTGATCTATGTTATTTGTTCCAATAACCGCCCGCATGAATTTCTGCAGCAGGTAGTTCTCTTCATTGGTACACCTGGCAGAAGAGAGACCGGCAATAGCGTCAGCACCGCTTGATTTCTTAATTTCGCTCAATTTTTCGGCAACAAAATTAAGTGCCTCATTCCATGTAGCCTCATGAAACTTTCCGTCACGTTTAATAAGAGGCTTTGTAAGGCGTTCCTCATCTCCTACGAATTCGTACCCGAAACGTCCTTTTACACACAAACTTCCCTTATTTGTACCAGTATCATCTTTTGTCGTGATGCCGACAATAGTGTTATTGGCCACATTAAGCTCGAGCTGACAACCACATCCGCAGTAGGCACATGTGGTCTTAACACGATTCACCATCCAGGTACGTCCCTTGTTCCGGCTTAGATTTTCCGTTAAAGCACCGGTGGGGCACACCTTAATGCATTCGCCACAGGACTCGCACTTATCCTTATTCACCGGAGATATATATGCTCCGTGGCCTGAACCGACGATATCAATAGCTCCTAAACCTTTAATTTCTCTGCAGGCGGCAACACAACGCAGACATACTATACATCTTGCCGGCCAGTAGCGTATAAGAGGGGTAGCATAAACCGATTCCTGTTTCTTTTCAGCGATCCGGTATTCTGAGGTATCTATCTCAAATTCAAATACCATATCCTGAAGGGTGCATTCTCCTCCCTTATCGCAGATAGGACAGTCAAGGGGATGACTCGCTAAAATCAATTTCAGGGTCTCCCTTCTCATCCTTTGCAGCCTTTCGGAGTTTGTAGACACCTTGATACCTTCTGTAACAGGTGTGGTGCACGCCGTCATGGGATGTTCCAACCCCTCGATTTCCACCACGCACATCCTGCATGAACCGATGGGGTTTAATCTCTCATGATAACAAAGCGTCGGAATCTTTATTCCTGCTGACTTTGCCGCATTCAGAATTGTAGTACCTTCCTCTACCGTGACTTCCCTTTCATCAATGGTCAACTTAACCATCTTTACCCCTTTTTTTTATGTTACGATTGTTCGTTTTAAACTGCGACCATTCCCACTCTGTAGCACCTGAGACAGCGATCTGCCTCGGCCATTGCTTCGAGGGAATGATACCCCTTTTCCACTTCGGCAAAGGTTTGTTTTCTCTCCTCCGGGGGAAGCATTGGGAGATGTAACTTTTTTCTTCCTCCCAGAAATCCTAGCTTCTCCAGGGGATCGAAAACCTTGACCTCCTTGAATAGTTTGTCAAAACAATCACCATCGGTAATCTCTAATTCCTTACCATTTATTAAAAGGTCTATATTGACCGCTGCCCTTTTTCCATCTGCACAGGCATTGATAAGTGCTGAGGGTCCCGTCACGCAGTCACCGGCAGAAAATATCTTTGAATTGCCTGCCCGCATTGTTAATTCGTCCACCACCAGCGTGCCTTTTCTTGTTGTTTCTATATGGCCTTTACCCTCGAAAAGAGCGAGGTCTATCGCCTGTCCTATAGCGGGGATTACGATATCACAATCTATCACGAATTCGGATCCCTTTACAGGAACGGGACGTCTCCGTCCGCTTTCATCCGGCTCACCCAATTCCATACGGATACATTCCATACCGATTACTTTCCCTTTTTTTGCGATTATTTTCGTAGGGTTGGTCAAATAATGAAACTTTACCTCTTCTTCTTCGGCGTCTTTAATCTCCACATGATCTGCCGGCATTTCTCTTTTTGTCCTTCGATAAACAAGGTTGACATCGTCTTTTCCGATGCGGAATGAAGAACGTACACAATCTATGGCTACATTTCCACCACCTACTACGACAACCTTCTTTCCTTCCGGGTAAGGATCAAGGCCCATGTTAATTTCCTGGAGATACTGAATGCCGGGGATAAACCCCTTGTATCCTTTATCCTCGCCCTCAACTCCCATAGTGGTGCTACCTTGAGCCCCGATAGCAATGAAGATTGCATCCGTTTCCTTTTCTATATCGGAGAATTTAATGTCTTTTCCCACTAATGTATTATATTTTATGGTAACACCCATTTGTTGAATCTGTTCCACCTCAAAGCCGAGGATATCTCTCGGAAGACGATAATCAGGGATACCCATGGCTGCCATCCCACCGGGTTCTCCGAACCTCTCGTAGATAGTTACATTGTGTCCCTTGAGAGCCAGATGGTAAGCACAGGTGAGTCCGCCGGGTCCCGCACCAATAACAGCAATTTTACCCGTTTTTTCCGAGGGCGTTTGTTTGAACAACGATTTTTTACCTTTTTCCAAGTTATTGTCCGCCACAAAGCGCTTGAGATATTTTATCGAAATCGGTTCATCTAAGATTGTTCGGCGACAGTGCATTTCACATGGTCTTACACAAACTCTGCCGACCACACCGGGAAGGGGGAGCTTTTCTGTAATTGTATCCAGGGCGCTCTGAAATTTTCCTTCCTTTATACACTCTATATAGTGTGGGATATCTAAGTGGATGGGGCAGGCATCCATGCAGGGGGCGGTGAGTTTATAGTGATAATTGCCTTCGGGGATGGAATTCTTCGTCCGTACAGCCTTTTCAAAATCTCCGGCAAAGAATTTTATTGCGTCTAAAAGGGCAACCGGTCCTGATTGTCCCAGGTTGCATTTTGAATCTTCCCGGCTGACTTCAGCAATCCGAACAAGGGTACCAACATCCCCCTCTTCACCTTTTCCCTGACAGATTTTTGTCAGCGTATCTGCCATGACCTTGGTGCCGACCCGGCAGGTAAAACACTTGCCACAGGATTCGTTCTGTACCGCTGTCAGGTATGCCCGGCAAAGATCGACGATATTGACATCCTGAGATCTCAATACGATACCGTACCATCCTATGAATGCCTGAATATTTTCATCTTTTATGAATTTTAGAGGTAGTGAAATTCCTTTTACTTCCTCATAGTTTTCAGGTCCCTTGCCCCTGTTATCTACAACTTTTCCTGCCCATGAGCTGAAAAAAATATCTGTCATTATCTTTTTCTACCCCCAAGTTTCAAAATATTAATTTTCATTCTGATTCCTGCCCCTTATATTGTCGGGGGCAGGAATCTAAGTGGTTTAGTTACAGATTCTCTTATTTTGCTCCGATGCCTTTTTCTTTCAGGGTGGCCTGGGCTGCGGCCAGACGGGCGATAGGCACGCGGAAAGGTGAACAACTTACATAGTTCTGGTTGATACTATGACAGAATTCAATAGAGGCCGGGTCGCCACCGTGCTCGCCGCAGATACCGACTTCCAGATCCGGGCGGCAAGCCCGGCCCTTTTCGACCGCTATTTTCATCAGTTCACCGACACCATCCTGGTCAATAGTCTGGAAAGGATTAACCGGCAAAATTCCTCGTGTCACATATTCCAACAGGAAACGGGACTCTGCGTCATCACGGGAGTAACCGAAGGTCATCTGGGTCAGGTCATTAGTACCGAAGGAAAAGAACTCAGCGACACCGGCTATCTCACCGGCGGTGATAGCAGCGCGTGGAATCTCAATCATTGTCCCGAACTTGTATTCGATTGCCAATCCCTTTTCTTTCATTACGGCTCTGGCTACGGTTTCAAGTTGAGGCTGTATGACCTTGAGTTCATTTACGTGTCCGGTAAGGGGGATCATAACTTCCGGTTTAACTACCATACCCTTGCCGGCAACGTTGCATGCCGCCTCAAAGATAGCCCTTACCTGCATCTTGACAATACCGGGCATCATGATACTTAGACGTACGCCGCGCATTCCCATCATTGGGTTGCTCTCATGCATTCCTTCGATGGCGGAGAGCAGGGATTCAAGTTCAGTCAGACCTTCTGTTTCACCTTTGACTTGCTTTTCAATTACCTGCTCCAATATCTCCCGATGATCGGGCATAAACTCATGGAGTGGCGGGTCAATCAGACGGATGATAACGGGCAGACCGTTCATTGCCTCGAAGAGACCTTCAAAGTCACTGCGCTGGAAGGGGAGCAGCTCATCGAGAGCCTTTTCCCGTTCCTCTTCACTTCCGGCCAGGATCATTTTCTGTACGATGGGTAAGCGTTCTTCCTGAAAGAACATATGCTCGGTGCGGCACAGACCGATACCCTGGGCACCGAAGCTGCGTGCACGTACTGCATCTTCGGGATAATCAGCATTAGCCCAGACCTGCAGACGGCGGACTTCATCAGCCCATGATAGCAGGGTAATCAGAGCGGTTTCCTCCTCAAACTTAGGAGCAACGGTGGGAATCTGACCGGTGAAAGCTTCACCTGTAGTGCCGTCGATAGAAATCCAATCGCCCTCTTTGACCACTATACCGTTTGCGGTAAGCTGTCGTTTTTCCAGGTCAATGACCACGTTGCTTGCCCCAACCACACAGGGGACACCAAACTGCCTTGCTACTACCGCTGCATGGCTCGTCGCACCGCCTTCACTTGTAAGTATGCCTTTGGCGGCAAGCATGCCATGCACATCGTCCGGCTTGGTAAAGGGGCGTACCATAATCACATTTTTACCGGCCTTGCCCCAGGTTTGTGCCAGATCGGCATCAAGGGCCACCACTCCTACTGCAGCGCCGGGAGAGGCATTAACACCCTTAGCCAGCATTTTTCCTTCCCCTGATGCAACTTTTTTGGCCTCGGGGTCAAATTGGGGATGTAGCAGGGTATCAACCTGGTCTGGACTGACACGCATCACAGCCTGTTCCTTAGTGATCAGTCCTTCGTTTACCATATCCACGGCAATTTGAATGGCAGCTTTAGCGGTACGTTTGCCGTCACGAGTCTGCAGCATCCAAAGCTTTTGCTGTTCAATGGTAAACTCCATATCCTGCATGTCGCGGTAATGATTTTCAAGTTTACTGCAGATCTCAACAAATTGATTATAGGCTTCGGGAAAGTCTTTGACCATTTCACTAATTTTTTTAGTATTACGGATACCGGCCACCACATCTTCGCCCTGGGCATTGGTAAGGTAGTCACCAAAGAGCAAATTTTCGCCTGTGGAGGGATCACGGGTAAAGGCCACACCGGTACCTGAGGTTTCGCCCATGTTGCCGAAGACCATGGTCACAATGTTGACTGCTGTGCCGAGGTCATGAGGAATACCGGCAGCGTTACGATAATCTATAGCCCGCCTCCCATTCCAGCTCTTAAAGACAGCCTTCGTAGCTAGCTTGATCTGATCAATCGGATTTTGTGGAAAATCCTGCCCGGTTTTATCCTTGAAGATTTTTTTGAATTCGTCGGTTACGGCCTTCCAGTGGCCGGCCTCAAGATTGGCTTCGCTTTTTACCCCCGCTTCTCTGCGTGCCTTAGCAAGCACCTCTTCAAATGGTTCATCATCAATATCCATTACCACAGATCCGAACATCTGGATGAGGCGTCGGTAGGAGTCGTAGGCAAATCTTTCATCCCCTGTCAAGGCCGCCAAACCTTTTACCACTTCGTCATTCAAACCAATGTTTAGAACCGTATCCATCATACCGGGCATCGAAAACTTAGCCCCGGAGCGACAGGATACAAGCAGTGGTCGTGTCGGGTCTCCAAACTTTTTACCGGTTTGGGCCTCTAATTTTTTGAGTGACTCCTGTTCTTGTTGCCACATATCGGCAGGGAAATGTTCGCCCGCAGCCTGGTAAGCATTACATGCTTCTGTAGTCACAATAAAACCCGGCGGCACAGGTAAACCAACGCGCGTCATATCAGCTAGATTAGCTCCCTTACCTCCCAGTAAGGCACGTACACTGTCCCACTTACCACCAACATATTTTTCAGCTTCTGAAACTTCGTCGAAAAAATAGATCCATTTCTTGTTCATTTTTCCCAGTATTACCTCCTTTATATGGATGAAAGACGCCGTGAGTATAGTGCTAACATAAGAGAGTGTCAAGGGGAAAAAGGAAAAGTGTCAGAAGCAAGTAACCTGTCCGGAGTTGTAGCACATAATCTGTCCGGTTTAGGATGGCTGCTGTTGGAGGTGGCCGATGAGACGGACAGAGTTGCTACAGGAGATCCGAGCGATGCGATTTAAAG
>JBAZOY010000066.1:0-12268 GCA_041648505.1 Syntrophales bacterium
TTATCCCGGTGGAAGATGAGGAAAAATGGGCGGAGCAGTATTACAAGGCATATGATATGACTCGCGGACTTATCTGTAAAGGCGACGGTGAATCAGCTATGAGGATGCTAGATATTAAAACAGGTGCCCTACCTGATAAAACCACGACCACCGTTACCATGAAGGAAATGACCTGCTCCGGTAAGGATTGCCCTGAATACAAAGCTAAGAAGTGCGGGGAAACAATGAACCTGCGCTTTATCCTGCCTGAAGTGCCAGGGCTTGGCATCTGGCAGATAGATACCGGCTCAATTAACAGTATTCTCAATATCAACTCGTGTGCCAAGATTATCAAGCGTGCTTTTGGACGTATATCTCTAATCCCTCTGAAACTCACACTCGAACCAATCGATGTGAATAACCCGGAGACTGGCAAGAAGCAAAAGGTCTTCGTTCTCAATCTCCGTACTACTGTCACGATGGCACAGTTAGCAGATTCCGCCAGGGAACAGTCAAAGACATTCTTGCTTGAAAGCCCCGACCTTGAAGCTGTTTACGAGCAAAACCTAAAAGACGATACCGATGCCTTATTTGGGGAGGGTGCTTCTAAAATCTTCGACTCCACTGCAACGGAAGTCAAACAGGCACCCACTGAGAAAGTAGAGGCAACTGTTACCGAAAAACCACACACAACTCCACCGGCCGTAGTTAAACCTCAAACCGAACAGCCCGCCGGCGTACCGATTACCCCTAAAGCCAGTGTCAAGACTCTAAATACCCTCATAGAAGCGAAAGATAATGCCGTAGTCACTAACGCTGGATTAGTTGAAGCTGTCAAAAGCCGGGGATGGACAGCAAAGAGCGTGAAGGACTTGACGGAACCGCAGGCTTTAGAACTAATCAAGTGGCTCCGGGAGAAAGCGGCACCGGAACCTGCGCCAGAGACAGAAGCAATGCCATTTTAGAACTTTAACAACATAGGCTTATCGGGTGACTGGGACTGCTCAAGTTTTACGATACCGCCAGTCACCTGTTAAGTAGCTTGGAGTGAATTGTAGTAACGAGTGGGAAGTAATGTAGGTGTTATACATAAGTTTAATGGATTAACTATTTGTAAAAAGTGCGGTGAACGTCATCCAATAGGTCAATCACATATTTGTCAACAGCCTGAAACGGTGGTATGCCCGAATTGTGAGGCAAACGGTATTGAAGGAAGGTGGAATAAATGATAGATAAGATTGAACAGGTTAAAGAGATACTGAAGGCTGAGACTTTAGGACTTTATGAGGAAGAACTCGATAAGGTATCCCGACAAATTGATGCACTCTATACCAGCCCACAGCCTGAAAGTGAGCCTGTTTCAGTAGATATGTCTTTATGTTGCAAGGCTTTTGCATCCGTTGAAGGAGATGATAGAGAAGGAACTTATAACTATGTCTGCTCTAAATGTGGTAAGCCTTGCGACATTATAGATGCTAATGCTCAACTGGAATACTATCACGAACACGGTATGAAAGAGGAAGCAAAAGTGTGGTTAGCTAGAGGTAAACAGCCTGAAACGGTGGTATGCCCGAATTGTGAGGCAAACGGTATTGAAGGAAGGTGGAATAAATGATAGATAAACAGGATGAGTTGGTTGAGAAGATTGCCAAAATCATAGCGGATGAGAAGGGTGCTGGAGGAAGTGTTCATTTAGCCAACTCAATTATCAACTCAGTCCTAATACCAATGGGACTGGTGTTTGTGGATGAAGACCAAGAACCACCTGAAAATATTAATTTGTGGCACGAGATGCACGATATCGATGCTCCAGTTACAGGCAACTACTCCGCTTATCGTATGGGGCAGGAAGCAATGGAAGATGCGGGTTTTAAGAAAGTCTCCCCAATAAGGAAGGTAGAGTAATGACAGAAGATAAATCGCTGAGGGAATTGAGGGAATTGAGGGAATTGATTGACGAGAAATTAGAGGCTTTTATCAATACTACTTGGGTTGAATTACTAGAGGATAAACCTGAAGTAATGTACGCCGAGCACGATAAGGAAATTACTCGAAATCAAATCCTCTCCATCATCGCTGCCCGGGTGAAGGGAGTTGAGAACCCATACGCCTTGCAAGATGGTACTGCTGTGCTTAAATGGGAACGGTGCTTTGACGGTTTTGAATCCTGTCGTGAATCAGTCCTGAAGCTGTTGGAGAAGCGAGAATGAAGGAAATACCGATACTGTTCAAATCTGAAATGGTTAAAGCAATTCTGGAAGGTAGAAAGACACAGACCCGCCGAATCGTTAAACTAGGTAACTTTGATGGAACTGACCCACTTTATGAAACGAATGATGGTTATATTGTCGATGTAAAAACAATGTGTCCCTACGGTCAAGTTGGCGACCATCTATGGGTGAGGGAGACTTGGATGCACCGATGGACACCGCCCGAACCGACTAAGGGAACAACTGAAGATATTATTTACAAGGCTTCTAATCCCGAATTGGGCAAAGAATGGAAGTGGCGACCCTCAATCTTCATGCCCCGATGGGCTAGTCGAATCACCTTGGAGATTACCGATATTAGAGTCCAGAGATTACAAGAGATTCCTTTAAGGGATATTGAGGCGGAAGGTGTTTGGATTTATGAAGACCCTTACAAAGGTAGAGGGTCTAGTATCTTTCAATGCCGAATGAGATACGCACGGTTATGGGACTCAATCAACGGCACCGAGTATCCCTGGCAGTCTAACCCATTTATATGGGCAATCACATTCAAGCGGATAGATAAATGATTGAGATAGACCTTAACGCAATGAGTAAACAGAACGGTAAAACAGAGGTTGAATGCGCCAAGCTCATAACAGAAGTCCTTCAAGCACGCTCTCAGGAATGGAATGAGAAGATTACACTCGCATTTGCACTTAAACAGGGGAAATAGAGATCGTAGCGGTGGCGTGATTCAGGAATAAGTAACTGTACGGATAAATCAGAGGATGGAGGAGAGATTGAAAATCCGCAGGAGACAATTTGAAAGGTATCGGTGAGATTTTAAACAAACTCCAAAAAGTTAAACCCCTTTCTAACGGGGAATTCCAGGCTTGTTGCCCGGCTCACGAGGATAAAAAACCATCTCTTAACCTTAAGCAAGTTGATGACAAAATCCTGATTACCTGCCAAGCAGGGTGTCAACCTGAAGCCATTATGCAATCACTAGGTCTCCAAATGACTGACTTATTTATTAAACCCGATGTTCCACCTGCCGCCGTAAAGGAAGTGCCAGCTAAGATAGTCAAGGAATACAGCTACCAGGATGAGGACGGCAAAGAGTTATATCAGGTTGTACGGTTAGAGCCTAAGTCGTTCCGGCAGAGGCATAAGAACGGCGGTAACGAGTGGACATGGAGCATGGAAGGTGTCCGGCGCGTCTTATATAATCTGCCCGTAATTTTACTCGAACAAACTGTTTATTTGGTAGAAGGTGAAAAGGACGCTGATACCTTAATTAATTGGGGATTGCACGCAACCACCAGTCCCGGCGGCGCTAACAACTGGAAGCCTGAATATGCCGACTACCTGAAAGGAAAGAAGGTTGTTATCATTCCTGATAAGGACACGGCAGGCTTTGCCTACGCCCGTGAAGTTGCCATATCACTTGATAATAAGGCAAGAGAAACAACCGTCATTATATTACCCGGCGATAAGGTCAAGGATACCACCGACTGGTTCGACCAGGGCGGTGATTATAAACTTCTCCCCAGCATGGAACAACCTGTATCAATTCTATTCGAACAGGATAAACCAAAGTACCAGACACAAGGGGACGCTCTCTATTGGATTAAGTTACTTAAAGACCATTCAATATCATTCCGTGCTGAGAAAGTTGGCGAACATCCAACTGGTGTACATGCCCGTGTGACTATCAGTGCCGACCACCAGATGTTAGCGTGGTCATACCTGAATATTGAACGCTCAGAGGATAGGACGAGGCTCGCTAACAGCGCACACCAACAACTAAAGGGGGATTTCTCGAAAGAATGTTCAAAAGAAGAACTCCGCCGATGCCTTGACCTTTTTTGTGCAGGACTATGGGATGCCTGTACCGCGATGTATCTTCCTGAACTTATGTCCGGGGATGAAACACAAGAACCACTAACCTTTCTTTTGTCCCCATATATTATGCAGGGAGGCGGCACAATTCTCTTTGCTCCTCCCGGACGCGGTAAGTCTTTCACAGCTCTCCTATGGGCGCAATCGGTAAATTGTGGTATCAAAAAGTACTGGTCGGTAACAAAAGAAACCGTCTTATTTATCAACTTGGAGCGTTCTAAACAGTCCATTAGCCGCCGCCTTGCCGCTGTCAATAAGGCGCTGGACCTGCCACCAACAACCAAACTCTTAACTCTCAATGCTCGCGGTAAATCCCTATCCTCAGTTATGCCTGCTTGCCGCCAGGCTATTGCTCAACACCGGGTTAAACTTATTGTACTGGACTCTATTAGCCGTGCTGGATTTGGCGACTTGAACGAAAACCGCCCGGTCAACGCAATAGTCGATGCCCTTTCGTCCCTCTGTGACTCGTGGTTAGCCCTCGGTCATACCTCCAGAGCAAGTGAGGACCACCTTTACGGCTCAATTATGATGGATGCAGGCGCCGATATTGTCGTCCAGCTCAACTCGGAAACTAAAGAGGATGGAACTCTCGGTGTTGGATGGCAGATTACCAAAAAGAACGACTTACCTGCCATCGCACAAGAAATCAAAGCTCTCGAATTTGATGAGTACGGCTTAAACTTCGTCCGCGAATCGCTACCTTACGAATTCCCCGAAATCGAGGGCAAAACTAAGAAGTCTATGGAACAAGCAGTCATCGACTTTATCACCGACCAGGACACCGGTGACGCTACCGCTACCCAGTTGGAGGAAGCCACCGGTTTTTCCAGAGCCAAGATAAGCGTAATGCTTAACGGTTCCCCTAAATTTATGAGAACCAGAAACGTTAAAACTAGTGTCTTTTATGGCGTTAAAAGTACCTTTAATGGTTGATGTGTTACCTCCTATATATGTGTTTAGGTAACACATACACATATATATATAGGGTAACAGACAGGTAACACATGGGAATTGAAGCTAAATATAGAGGTTAAGGATTTAGGTAACACATAGGTAACACATCAAAAAAAGGGAGTTGCTAAAAAAGTTAGGTAACACATCGAAAAAAGGGCAATTTACCCACTACAAAAAACCAACCAAACTTAACAATACAAACGGCATAAGAAAAAGAGGAGTCGACTAATGAGAGGGTCACCACACATCACCTACAAGCCACAAAAAGGCAGTAACAAGAACGATGACGCTTATACCGCTTCTGATTCGAAGTGTTATCGGAAGTTAGACATCACCTGTATGGATTGCCCTTTACCGCAGTGCCTGATGGATAGAGAGATGCCCAAAATCCGTAATGTCATAACGAATACTTACTAGGAGAACAGCATTGAAGCCAAGATTATTAGATTTATTTTGTGGAGCTGGCGGCGCAGCCTTCGGTTACTATCGGGCAGGGTTTGAGGTTGTTGGTGTGGATATTAAACCACAGCCTCGCTATCCCTTTGAGTTTCACCAGGCAGATGCCTTGACGTATCCCTTAGATGGCTTTGACGCTTACCACGCTAGTCCGCCTTGCCAAGAATACTCAATATCTCGATACATGCAGGGCACTAAAGGCGCACTGAAACTCATAGATGATACTGCATTTGCTTTAGAGCAGACCCATAAAGTTTTTGTGATTGAAAACGTGCCCGGTTCCAATCTATATAACCCAATTGAACTATCGGGAATGTCATTTGGATTAAAGATAATCCGCCGGCGACTCTTTGAACTACACGGATTTGATATTTTACTTATTCCATCTCCAAGAGTTGAGAGGAATTATCGAGATGCTGGATATATACCATATCATCACGGCACAAGTTACAAGTGTGGTCATTTGCCGAACATCTGGACTAAAGAACGGTTGCAAAAAGCTATGGGCATTGATTGGATGACAATATCTGAAATGACTCAAGCCATCCCACCCGCTTATACAGAATACATCGGGGGCTATCTAATGCAAGCAGTTTTAGAATCGAGGGTAACAGCATGACGACCAGCGACCGGAAGATTTACAGCGACCCATTAGTAACACTCTATCAGGGAGATTCTTTAGAGGTATTAAAGGGTTTACCTGCTGAGAGTGTCGATATGGTTATGACAAGTCCACCCTACTACGGCTTAAGAAGTTACAAAGCCGAGCCTGTAATCTGGGATAACCATAACGGCTGTCAGCATGAGTGGGGAGATGGTAAAGAACATTTACTTAATATGAAATCAGGCAACCCGGAGTTTTCGCGGCCGTGGCGTGAAGGTGCAACCGCAACTGTATCAAGTGGTAACTTCTGCCTTCTCTGCTCTGCATGGCGTGGTCAACTAGGGAGCGAGCCGACACCTGATTTATTCATCAAGCACCTGTGCGACATCTTCGATGAGGTTAAACGAGTATTAAAAAAGACTGGCACAATTTATGTGAATATTGACGACTCACATTCTGGTAGTTGGGGGAATATGTCCCACACTTTCAATGATAAAGAATATCCCGAGGGCAGGCCACCACAATCATTCAATCAAGGTGTTCCCGCCAAGTCACTCATCGGCATCCCGGAACGTTTTGTCCTTGAGATGTTGAATCGTGGCTGGATTAGGCGCAACACCATCATCTGGAAGAAAGATAGCGTTATGCCGGAATCGGTTAAAGACAGATTCACCATCGATTTTGAGTACGTCTATATGTTCTCCAAGTCCAAGCACTACTTCTTTGAACAACAGTTTGAACCTGCAACAACCCCACCTGATTTTGTTTTCAGAACAGATAAAGCACGAATAACGGGAACCACACAAGAAACAGGCAATTATTTCAAAAAAGGTGGTTATAAGGAATACGAAGCCGAACACGGTCATTACTACAACGGGCAACGGAACCGCCGTACCACCTGGACAATCAACCCTCAAGGCTTCAAGGGCGCACACTACGCCACCTACCCAGAGGAATTATGCAGGACTCCCATAGAAGCGAGCTGTCCTGAAGATGGCATAGTCCTTGACCCCTTTTCCGGCGTTGCTACAACGGCTGTAATGGCTAAGAAACTAGGGAGAAGGGCAATCGGTATCGAGATTTCAGAGAAGTATCACCAGATGGCAATTAAGCGGATACAGAATACGACAGCGAGGATGGTGTGAGATGAACTGGACAGATGAGCAGTGGGAAGAATACCGGCGGAACAATCCCGACCTGGAGTTTACCGACAACAAAACAGGGGTGTCGATAGTTCCGGGAGAAACGAGCGTAAATATGACTCTTAAGCAAGTATCCACGCCTACGATGGTACCGGCAAATAAGTACCACGTTTCGGCAAAGGAAGACCGCACGTATAATGGCATAACCTACGACTCCAAGAAAGAGATGCAGAAGGCGCAGGAACTGGACTTACTGGTTAAAGCAGGCGAGATTGACTTCTGGCTGAGGCAGGTAGTGTTTCCCCTGCCTGGAGGAATCACGTACCGGGCTGACTTCGTGACATTCGTTAGTGTGTTTTATGACGAGGCAGAATCACCCCATTGGAATATCGAGGTCATTGAGGTCAAGGGGATGTGGACGGATACCGCAAAACTAAAGATGAAACTATTCAAAGTGACTTACCCGAATCTTACTCTGGAGGTGGTCTGATGATAGGCAACTTTGAGTATTGTCAATTATGCAAGTGCAGGGTCGATGTTTGGAGAGCGCACATCAAGTCAAAAGAACATCAGCAGAAGACTAAGGAATATTTAAAGGAGAAGCAAAGGGAAAATATTAAACAGGAGGCTTTAATGTGAGAAGTAACCCCGACACAAGGCGCTGTCCTCGGTGTGGTGGCAACCTGTTCGTTAGTTGGGATGAGCGAAGTTTGTACTTGGAATGTTTGCAGTGTTCCTACACGGTGGAACTGGAGAAAATAGAAAGAAAAAAGGAGAAGGAGAGAGTATGACAGACTATATCATCGGTGTTATTGGTACCTGGCTCGTTTCAGATGGGTGGTATTCCCTTGTTCTTTATAAAGACAAGGGTGAACCGTTCTGGAAGTGCCACTCAATCAGAGTTATCAGATTGCTAATTGGCATTGCTTTGATGGTTATAGGAGGGATATGCGTAAGTTAATCTGCAAGGTACTGACATTCGGGAGACACCATTATGAGCTCAAGGAACATCGATACAGGTGCGTGTTCTGTGAAACATTGAGAATGAGAGTCCGAAAGGCAGTAAAAGCGCCAACTGAGAGAGACACAGGAGGTGAATAGTGCCATCTGATTGTGGAAATTGTAAGAGAAAATGCGATTATGTTAATGCTCAGTGGTTCCCGCCTCGTGCAATAGTTTACTGCCGTCCTCAGGTTTTGTGGTATCTGAAAGACGCAGAGATATTCAGAGATGGCAAATGGTTGCCTGACCCTGATGGTTCTACTGCTATTGATGCCGGGAGAAATGGCGTAAGGATACCAGCGCATTATGCGGAACACCTTGCGGCTGAAATAGATGTAAGGCAGAGGAAATGTGGAATGGAAGGGAAACTGCTAGAGTACGAGGTACAACTTGACCGGGAGTTTTCGCCTACATCGTGGAAGGCATTAGCGTATATGAGTGGATGGCGCAGGAGAACTGAAATATATCGTCACTTCAAAGCGAGAAAAAAGGTACAAAAAGGTACTTAAAACCCTCTTGACATACACGGTAACGTGTGATATAGTCTCTAATTAGATAGGGAACGTATGATTAGCTCGTCTAAATGACGGGCTTTTCTGTTTTCTGAAGACCTCTCCAGGGCGGTAAGGACGGTAACACCGGCAAGCCCTGTTGTAATCTTTTGGGCGGTTACAACTCCGCCCTCGCTAGATTAAGCCTCCAGAAATGGGGGCTTTTATTTTATCCACGAATAGGAGAGTGAGAGAATCGAGGTTATTGATGTTGAAATTCCCTATCGTAGAAGCAATTCCACTTTCCACCTTTACGCATTAGGTGATACCCATGCCGGAACTATTCACTGTGTTGAAGATGACGTAAGGCGGAAGGTACAGGAAATAAAGAACGATGATAACGCTATGGTTATCGGCATGGGTGACTATGCGGAATTCATCACGCCCTCAGACCCGCGCTTCGATTCAGGAGGTATAGCAGAGTGGGTAAAACCCGATGACTTAGGACACTCTCAAGAAGAATACGTCACCGAATTACTCGCGCCAATCAAACATAAAATTATTGGTTTAATCTACGGCAACCATGAGGTATCAATCCACAAGCACTCTCACCAGGATGTACACCAGCATATTTGTGACAATTTAGAAGTGCCGAATATTGGTTACTCCTGTTTTGTGAGGTTACACTTTGGCAGGGACAAAAGCGCCGAGAGGCACATGATAACCGGATGTTTTACTCATGGCACCGGAAACGCAATCACAGAAGGCGCTAAAATCAATAACCTCATGCGGTTTATGAAGTCATTTAAGGCTGACATTTACGGTTACGCTCATGTCCACGACTACATACCAAAATCATTCACACGGCTCGATGTTAACGAAAGAGGTAGGATAGGTAGCCAAGTAGCGATTGGGGCAACTACCGGGTGTTGGTTTAGGACTTACACGCAGGGGATACAGGCGAGTTACGGAGAAACTAAATGTTACCCGCCAAACGAATTGTGCTGTGCGATGTACACCATCAACCCAAATACAGATTTTATAGACGTATCGAGGTCGGTTTAGGTGTGAAAATAGTCTGCATCGAGTGGGTAGATTCTTGCTCTGATGGCGATTGGCAATCAAAGGAAAACGCTTTGACTCATTCTATTTCTCAATGTGCGTCAGTGGGGTTTCTGGTTAGGAAAACAAAGTCAGATGTTTTAATCGCGCAGAGTGAAAGTTATGACACTGGCAATATTTCAGGACTGATGGCGATACCAAAAAAGTGTATCAAATCAATCGAGGTTATCAAGTGATATTCGGTAGTGACCATAAGGTTCTCATCGACTCTATGAACGAGACAGAAGCCAAAGCCTTTATGATGTTCCTGATGGTCGAGGAATCACGCCACAGAATAGCGGTTGAAAGATGCTCTGACAACATTAAAAACGCCAGTCCTCTAAATGAGATTGACCAGGCACTAACAAGGTTCGAGACATCGGCAATCCGCCGGCACATGGACGACCTTGACGGAATCAGGGTAACAAGGGATAAAGTCAAAGCTAAGTTCGGGTGGTGCAGATGGTAGCAAAATTATTATGTTTCTTAGGTTTCCATAAATTCACAATATGGACATCTGATATAAATGCCCGATATGAAACCCGATACTGCAAATGTGGTTATACAGAACGGCGCAAAGCGGTTTAGGAGGTACAGATGGTAAAGGAGAGTAAAAATGGTACATCAATGTGAGCAAAAAGACTGTAAACACGAGTCGGTGAAGTATTGTCCTCAGTGCGAAAAAGTTTACTGCGAGAAGTGTGGTAGGGAATGGGAAGACAAGTGTACGTTAAATCATTTCCCTAATACTTTCCCGGCTTATACTGAACCGTACCGATGGACTGTGACTTGCGGTAATGATATTTCTTGTACTCATATAGGGTAATGAAATGGTAACGACAAATCAGGAGGCGCAAGATGGCAAACCGCCTCCGAACATTATGGATACTACTTCAAGGGGTGTTTCTGCCTCTTGTTTATTTCTCAGGCAAGTACGAAGGCTCACCACTTGGAACGATGCTCTTATTCGTGTACGTGGGTCTAGTTTATGCCGATGCAATATTAACCTGCAAGCTGTTTGAACCGAAGGACAAGGCTAAGTGAGGAGAGAGAAATGAGCGACAGGCAGACAAAGAAAATGCGGAGGGAATTCAGACGGTTATGGCAAGTGTATCTAAAAGAAATCAAAACGCATCCATTCTCTGAACGGCTTTTATTCGCATGGCACGTACTTATAGCAAAGTGACCTCGCTTAATCGAAATCTAAGCCACCTTTCGGCATCGACCTATATTCCAAGTAGTCCCCTTTTGAGCGTGAAACTATGACAACCACTGAAAAAAAAGAGCGAACAAGTAAATACACCCAACTAGGAATAGCAGACAAGTTTGACGCTATTTCCGGATGGATTATGAACGGCAACACCGATGAGAATATCTCTGAGAAACTTGGCGTTTGCTATAAGACTCTCAAGAACTGGAAAAACGACTATCCCGAATTTGGCAAGCTGTTCCAGACGACTAAAGAAGTCAGACTCGGTGAACTAATCCACTCGGCTTTCAAGCAGGCAACAGGCTATGACTACACTGAAGATGTCTTAACTAAGGCTGAGGATATCAAAGGGAATCCGATTGTCGTGACGCTCCGTAAACATCAGCCAGGCAATGCGACCTTAGTCATGTTCATGCTTCAAAACAAACTACCTGACCAGTACAAGGACAGGCGGAATATTGCGATTACTGACCCGAATGATAAACCTCTATTTACAGGTCTATTAGAAAAGTTGAGGGGTCTGGACAATGCCCCAGAAAAGAGCTAATAGCCAGCAAATCAAGGAAGTATTAACCACGCTTGGTCATACTTTAAGCCCCGCGCAAGAGTCACTTGTTTACTGTAATGAGCGAGAGATACTAGGGGCAGGCGGTGAACGTGGTGGTAAGTCGTGGGTAGCCGCTGAATATTACAATACTCGCTTCTGGGAGGGTGATTTATATTGGGTAGCCGCTAAGGATTACGAGCGATGCCACGCCGAATTTGAGTATATCATCCAAGCAATGAAGCAACTTGAGGTCGTGGATACTGATAATATCCACACTCCTAAAAACGCTCAGTGGTCAATGAAACTCAAGACAGGCACCGTTATCAAGTCCTGGTCGTTGCAGGACTGGCTCAAGATTGGTTCTGAGGCTCCAGACGGAATTATAGTCTGTGAAGTAGCCCAAATCACCTTACCTGAATATAACCGTCTTACTGACCGCACAGCAGAGAAAAGAGGCTGGGTAGTAGGTACAGGATGCTTAACAGGTGATACCCTCGTAGCCACATCAGGCGGATTACTAACTCTTAAAGAGATTGTAGGCGATGGTAGCCATCCTGTTGATTTATTGGTTCCATCACTGGTTGGTGATAGTCAAGCCACTTTGGCATATTACAATGGTAAGACTGATACAGTCAAGCTGAATCTTGAACGTGGATTAAGCATAGAGGGAACATTAAATCATAAG
>JBAZOY010000067.1:0-11889 GCA_041648505.1 Syntrophales bacterium
ATCTGGTTCGGACAGATCGACCTTGTCCGTATCTACCCGGCTCCGGGCTTCCAGCAGATCGACCATTTCATGTGCGATGCGGTACCCTTTACTGGGGCCTATTAAGATTTCACGGCGTCCCTCATCTTTAAAATCAGGGTGATATTTCAGGATGTCCTTCCGTTCATCCAGACTCATAAATGGGACTTCTTCGCCGGATTTTTTAAATTCCACCCTTTTCTCACGGGTTTTCTCAACACGTTTAATTAAATTTTTAAGCTCTTCCGGATACGGCATAATCTCACCTTCCCCTCAATAATTTTTGCAATTCGATTTATAAAACTCGATGTAATCGCGTTTCTGCTGTCCTTCAACCTATAGATTATAGATACGCATTTTCCTTCGGTCTCCAGTCTTCGGGGGCCATGGGCGGTTCTATTTCCCTTGCACTATAAGTTTCCATGAGTTTTGCGGTATCAAGTGATTTCAACTCTTCAAGGCCTGCTTTAAATTTGCCGGTCTTGATATTATCAACCATAATCGCCAGATGTTGTGCTCTGGGGACAAGTTTACTTCCCCTGATTCTCCTCACCATCTGAGCAATATGATACTGTGCCATTTCACCCATGCATCGCGATGTACACAAGCCGCATTGTATGCAGTCGAAAGACAGCTCTGCCGCGCTTTCAAAATCACCGCGTTTAATAGCTGCAATGTAATCCATTACAGGAACATCCATGGGGCAGACTTTTGTACAGGCATTGCATCCCACACAACGGAATAACTCCGGATATTTCTTGAATACTTCCTCCGGGTCACTGCTGATAGCTTCCAGATTATAGACAGAACGGTTCGCCGGGAAGAACGGTATCTGAGTCAAGTACATGTTCGGAACAACAACAGTTTGACAAGCCAGACCCACCCGGATGTGATAATCACCAGGCAATCTGTATACCGTTCCGCACGCACCGCAAATTCCCCCTCTGCATCCGCAACCACGGATATATTTGTATCCCGAATATTCCATGGCTTTCATAATGGTCAACGACTCAGGGACCTCATATTTTTTGCCCATGATATAGATCGGAACAAGTTTTGCTGATATCTCCAAATTTTCTTTTCCTTCAACTGCTGTGGTTGTTGATTCGTTCATTTCCACCTCACTCACTAAAAGGGTTTTATTATAAAAACATTATTTGATTTAACCGGTCAACCGTGTAAAGGCTGTTCAAAAGTTAAACAAAATTCATTTTTGCAAGAAGCTCTCTGGATTCAGGTACGTTCAATTCAAAATGACATACATCTTCCTCCAGGCCGAGCGCTACGGCAAGAAGTTGTGTGAAATAGAATGTCGGAATTTTCTTCACTTCAGGATCTTTCTCAACGATAGCTGCTTGTTTTTTCCCAAGAGTGTATTCACATAAGGGACAGCTTGTAATAATGGCATCAGCGCCCCGTTTAACGGCTGATTTCAATATTCGTGCACTGGAAGCAAGGGCAGCATTCGGATTGCTTATAATCTGGTACGAACTGCAGCATTCTTCCGAAGAGGGAAAAAATGACGGCTGCGCACCCAGCGCTGAAATGAAATCCTGCATAATGGTTTTAGGCAGACTCTGGTCAATGGATATTTCAGCGGGTCTAACCAATGTACACCCATAATAAGGTGCCAGTTTCAGGTTGTTTAATGGTTTTTTTACTTTTTTCCTCAAAGATTCCCAGCCAATTTCATCACGCAGATAGGTCAGATAATGGAAAACATCCACCTCACCATTATAATCAATCTCCTCTTCCATGAAGCTGTTGATGGTATAACGCTTTTCTTCATCATCCCGCATGACCATGTTCGCTCGTGCCAGTGTGTTGTAACACATGGAACAGGCAGTGATAACCTTGGTATTGCCTTCTTCTTTCACTCTGACGAGGTCTCTCACGGGAGCTACAAGATGCAGAAGATCATCATCTGCAAGCGAAAACACAGCTCCGCAACAATTCCAGCGGGACAGTTCCTTGAAATCCACTCCTAATGCAGTTAACGATGCCGTGCCGGAATCATCGAGATTTTTTGCTTTTGTTTTTAATGTACAACCGGGGTAATAACTTATTGTCATGATGTACCTCACGCAGTATGTTTTCTGAAACAGCTAACCAGCGCAATTTGCGGTAAATCAGCTATGACATCTTCGGGTATCTTATTTGGTTCCACGTAATTTTCATTTCCTCTTAAATATAATTGCCGGAGTGCTTCCATAATTTTGGGCAGCTTCATTCCACGGGGGCAAAGCGCCTGACAACTGTGGCAGGTTGCACAAAGCCAGATGGTGTTGGCTTCGGTTGCTTTTTTCTTTAATCCGAAATGGATCGATAACATAATCTGGCGCGGTGACACATCCATTTCATCACTCATAGGACATGTAGCAGTACAGGTTCCACACTGCATGCATTTGTGGAAACTTTCGCCGCTGATTTCCGCCAGTTTTTTAACGAAATCCTTATCATAAGTTTTATCGTTTATTTCAATAGTCAATCAATCACCCCTTTTCTTTACAGTTTAATTGATCAGAACTTCTTGCCCCAAACGGGAAAAGAAGATTTAACTATCAAACATTCCTGATCTTCTCAAAAGAATCAGATAAGTTACTTGTCAAGATTATCCGATAATCTTGACGGCTACCCCGGTCAGGTTCTGCAATTCCTTTACATGATCCTCCACTTCCCCACGAAACATTGCCTTTTCAAAGATCGTCCGCTTTTCGTGGCCCAGTATCAGGAGGTCTGCCTTCTCCTCCAAGACAACTGCCTTGAGCACCTCCATAGCCGGCCCCTTCCTGACGACCTTCTTGGGTGTCACACCCTGGGTCTTTGCTAGTTCTCCGGCCATCTCAAGGATTTGTTCTCCCATGCGCAACAGGGAGTCTTCAACCCCCTTTTGTCTGGCTACGCCCCCTTTCAGAAACGAGGTGTCTGCCGCATAGACATATATGAGCCGCGCATTTTGCTCTTTCGCAAGCAGAGCGGCCTCAAGGGCTGCGCCCTGAGCGTGGGCAGAACCCGTGACACCACACACGATACACTGATAAGCCATATCAAGTTCCTCCTCAACCTTTTTCAGGTCTGTATTTGGCGTTACCCACGCCATCAGCTCGAAAGATGCTCAAAGCCGGGCCCAAAATGCCTACATTTCCACCAGCAGCAGCCAAGCCGAGCAGAGTATCATCGTAATAATCATGGGAATGAAGGCCGCCTTGAGGTAATACATGAATGAGATCGGATATCCTGCCCGTTCAGCCATGCCCACAGTGACCACGTTGGCGCTTGCCCCGATCATGGTCCCGTTTCCTCCCAGACACGCGCCAAGCGACAGCGCCCACCACAAGACCCCGGATTCGGCCCCCGGTATGACGGTGCTGAGATAGGCCACAATGGGCAGCATGGTTGCTGTGAAAGGGATATTGTCTATGATGGCGGATGCCAGGGCTGAAACCCACAGTATCATCAGGATGGCGGCAACCAGTGACCCTTGTGAGAGGTCCTTAACCTGGTTGGCAATGATCTGGATCAGACCGGTCTCCTCAGCCCCTGCCACGACGATAAATAGCATCATGAAAAATATCAGGGTGGGCCACTCGATCTCGTGCTCCAGCATCTCCACAATATCCACCTTGCTGATTACGAGAAGTAAGGTTGCACCTATCATGGCGGCAATGCTGGGCTCCATGTGCAGGGCGCCGTGGATGATGAAGAGGAAGATAGTGATTCCGAGCAAAATACCGCCTTGGATGAGCAATTTCTTGTTGGTGATCTTGTACTCTTCCTTCAGTTGGGCGATCATCTTGCCAACGTCTACTACCTGGGCCTTTAAATAGTCCTTTTTGTACCAGTACAAGAAATAGACCACGGTCACCACCAGACAGATGGCGCAGATCACGCTCAGGTTCTGGACAAATTGCATAAATGTCAACTTGGCGTACGACCCGATCATGATATTCGGGGGGTCGCCGATGAGCGTGGCCGTGCCGCCTACGTTGGAGGCGAAGGCCTCGGGGAGCAGAAACGCGACCGGGTTGATCTTGAGGGTCAGGGCAATCTCGATAGTCACCGGAATGATCAGGAGCATGGCGGTCACGTTATCCAGAAAGGCTGATGTTATACCGGTCACCACCATCAGGATGGAGGCCAGGGCAAAAACGTTTCCTTTGGCCAACTGGTAGCTCTTGTAGGCCATCCACTGGAAAACACCCGTTTTCTTGAGCACGCCGACGATAATCATCATGGCCATCAGAAGAAAGATTACATTCATATCCATCGCGTGCATGGCATCTTCAAAGGTAATGATCGCATAATCAGTGTTAAAGGTGCCCGCCGTGTAGGTAATGGTCAAAATCAGGGCGGCCCCCAATAGCGCCGCAAGAGTTCTGTGCATCCACTCAAAGGCAATGAGGGCGTAAACCGCCGCAAGAATCAGGGTGGCAATCCAGAAAGCCGGCGTGATAGTGCGAGACAAGGTGAAACTATGGTGGGCCAGAAAATGGATGTTACCACTTTCATCGACACGTTCCTGGAGGATCCTGTCGAGCAGCACGTGCTCAAGGGTTTTGTAGGATGGTTTCTCACATGCCATTTCGACCTTGGCCCCCGGCAAAAGGCCGTGTGGGACAGGGAGCTCCGCTTCATAACGCCCGGCCTTGGATGTGCTTACCTCCTCCAACTCCACATCTTTTCCGTTGACGGTAAAATGTAGCAGCACCTCTTTGACGGGTTTTCCCTGTACGTTCGTAACGGTCCCGGTGACAATCAGGATATCTGTCGGGCCCGTCACCAAGGGCTTGTCCCCTGTGGCTGCATTTAAGGCAGCGCTCCAGATGATCGTGAACATCAGTATGAACAATAGCAGCATACTCTTTTTCATCGTTTTTCTCTTTCTCCTTCTACGGTTGTGATATCTTTCCATGGCATAATTTTTTGCAGGACCATGCCTGATCAAACGATATAATTCCCTGTTTGAGCAAGTTTTTTCTAAGGGCATTTATTAGCTCAGTTCTTTGTCTGTGTCAAGTGGACTTCTAGGGAGTGAACCCATCCATGGTTCTTTGTTAAATCTGAGCGGATTCCTTCTTATAATTGAGTAATTTCAACCTAGATTAAGTGATAGAGTCAAAATTTCTATTGCTTAATCCGGGTTGAAACAGGAGAAAGTCGAGGGGTTTTTTGCAGGCGAATTTTAAGATCTTTGTCTCACCATTGATTATTGTCACATAGAAAACATTTGCTGAAAACTAACCGGCATAAAACAGCTGGACGTCTTCGTTATGATCCACTATCAATATTCTCATTTTAATTTTATGAAATCCAGACTAATTACGTATAATGATAAAGACATTATAGGCTACATAGAGGCCTATGAACACAACTCCCTTCCATCTGTCCAACCGGTTATTTCTACCGGTCAAAGCAAATAAAAGCAGACTGGAGACGAGGACTGCACCGATATCTGCATTGTTTTTTGTTAGAAAAGGTATGGGGTTGATTATGGAACTGATTCCGAGCACAAAGAATATGTTGAAAATATTGGAGCCGACTACATTTCCTACTGCAATATCCACATTCTTTTTGTAGGCTGCCATAGCGGACGTAGCCAGTTCCGGGAGAGATGTCCCGATTGCTACCACTGTAAGTCCCACCAGAGACTCACTCATCCCAAGGCTTTTGGACATATGAACTGCGCCGTCGACAATCCATTTTCCACCTAAAGTCAATCCAATGAACCCCAGGGTAATAAGGAATACTGATTTTTTAAAGCCATATATTTCCATCGATATGTGATCATTCATGCCCTCTGTCCTTTTTGCAATACTGGCCGAGTAATAAATAAATATCGCGAAAAAAGAGAGCAAGATCAAACCATCTATTCTTGTTAAAACGGAAATATCACGCTTGTCGATTAATTGGTCATTTGCCATGAAACCCAGGACAAGAGCGGCCAGCAGACTTAAGGGGATCTCTTTCCATACCGTTCCCTTCGTTACAGTTAAAGGATATATCGCTGAAGACACACCGAGTATAAGAAGGATGTTGGCAATATTGCTTCCCAAAATATTGCCAACGGCGATATCTGTGTTGCCCTTGAGACTGGCAAGAATATTAACAAACAATTCAGGAGTAGAAGTCCCAAAGGCAACAATCGTCAACCCGATCACCAAGTCAGAAATATTAAACTGTCTTGCGATGGATGACGCACCGTCAACGAGAAAATCAGCTCCTTTAATTAAAAAGACAAATCCAATTAACAGGAACGCATATGGCGCTATATACATTTCTCCCCCAAGGATATTATAGATGGTATTACCAGTTCTCTGACAGCCTGTGTGTTTTATTCATCATCGGAACAAGCGACTTTTTGGGCCGCATGTGATTTTTTTTAAAAAAGCTATTTGACAATCTATAACCAATTGCATGAATATTGTAAGCTTTTATTGAAGGATGACGATAAGATTTAACCTTTGCGAAATATCTTGATTATGGTAATATATTACGGCTAATGTCTAAATCAGTCTGTCGGCAGACAGGCGTGAAGAAGTCAATAGTTGCGGAAAATATCAGACTTCTATTCTGGTCTGGATTGCGCTGACTAGTTATGAAAGAGGTTAACATTAATGGGAACAGAGAAAAAAATGTGCGATATGTGCCTGGCGGGAAAATTGTCAGAAACGATTTAGCGTGGTGACTGATGCATCAGGCAACGTTCATTGCCCGGATTATACGAGGGACCTTGCTATCAAGGAAAAGGACATAGATACTGACAAGGCCGTTCACCTCCCCGTCGGGAAAGATGATTAGGATACCCCCTTTTTAGCAGGGGGCGCTTAAAAAAAAGTTGGCCTGCGGCCAACTTTTTTTGGTATTGTGGTATTGAAGAACAGATGAAGAACATATTAACAGTACTGTTGGAAAATGCTGTGAAGGACTGTGTTGAAAGGGGTTTACTGTCAGCAGGGTCACTTCCCTTTATAGAAGTGGATGTTACCAGGGATATTTCTCATGGTGATTATGCCTCCAATGTCGCAATGGTTTTGGCATCCCGTACCAGGGAGAATCCCCGTAAGATTGCAGAAATTATTTCCCGTTACATTAATGATCATAACATTATTCTCGAAAAAATAGAGATTGCCGGTCCCGGATTTTTAAATTTTTTCATCAAGCAGGAAGCATGGATGGCAATGCTTGAAGCTGTAGATACCTTAGGAGATTGTTACGGCACTTCCGGCTTTGGAAACGGCAAAAAGGTCATCGTGGAGTTTGTAAGCGCCAACCCGACGGGGCCGCTCCATATCGGTCATGCGAGGGGGGCGGTGGTAGGAGATGTCATTGCCAATCTCTTCACGATGTCAGGATTTTCTGTCTTCCGGGAATACTATATTAATGATGCGGGCAACCAGATGGATAACCTGGGAAAATCCGCTATGTTTCGTTATTTTGAGTTATTGGGGCTTGAAGTTGAATTTTCCGAAAGTTGCTACCAGGGGGACTACATTAAGAATATTGCGGCAGAGATTCTTAAAAGGGACGGAGATACTTATCTTGCCATGGATCGGCAGGAGGTTATCCCTGCTTTTACCGATTATGCTGCCCACGTGATTATGGCGGAAATCAAAGAGGATTTGCACACCTTTGGTGTGAATTTTGACAGTTACTTCAGTGAGAGAGAGCTTTACAAAGATAACGGAGTTAAAAAATTACTTACCGAGCTTGAGGAAAAAGGATTCATCTATCGAGACGGGGAAACTCTCTGGTTCAGGACGACCGATTTTGGAGATGAGAAGGACCGGGTTGTCATCAGAAGAAATGGTGAGCCGACTTATTTTGCCGCCGACATTGCCTACCATAAAAACAAGTATCTACGCGGCTTCGATAAGATTATTGATATATGGGGCGCCGACCACCATGGCTATATCCCGCGAATGTATGCAGGTATTCAGTCACTGGGCCAACAGAAAGACTCTCTGAAGATTATCCTGGTGCAATTGGTAAATCTGATGCGGGACGGTAAGCCCATAGCCATGTCCACAAGGTCTGGAGAGTTTGTGACCCTGAGGGAAGTGGTGGATGAGGTAGGAAAAGACGCGGCCCGGTACAATTTTCTTATGAGACGGTCGGACAGCCACCTCGATTTTGATTTAGAGCTGGCGAAAAAACAATCCAATGAGAATCCCGTATATTATGTACAGTATGCTCATGCACGTATATGCAGTATCTTTAAGCGGGCCCAGGAACAGGGTTATAAAATTCCCTCTTATGCTGATGCGGATTTACAACTACTGAAGCTTCCCGAGGAAGTGGCATTAATCAAAGCGGTTACCCGTTTCACAGAAGTATTGGAAGGCGCGGCGTTAGCTGTTGAACCCCATCGTTTGACATTTTACCTGAACGATCTCGCCGCTATTTTCCACAGTTACTACAATAAAAATAGGGTCATTTCCGATGACGAGGGACTCAGCAGGGCAAGGCTGGTTCTGGTAAAATCCGTCCGTACTGTATTGAGGAATACATTAAAATTGTTAGGTGTTTCAGCTCCAGAGAAGATGTAGGACAATAAAAAATTTGAGCTCGGAGCATATAATGTCCAGGAATACGCGAACATTTGAATTCAAATTAGGTAAACGGGGATTAATCTTGTTTGTCTTCGGGATGTCTCTCCTCTTTTTTTTTGTATATGTTTTTGGCGTGATGGTAGGGAAAAACATTGATACCTGTCAGGAGAATTTTTTCTGGGGTATTCCTATCCCTGATATGGTTAGAAAAAGAATGACAGCTCCTTCTCATAAAACGGAGACAGCGGTAGCTGCGAGGGAAGGAAAAGGCGGCAAATCTACAAAAGGGGATGATGATTTCGATCTTACCTTTTACGATACCTTGGCCAAGAAAGAGGACGAAAGAAAAACTCTTATCACTCCTCCCCAGGAAGTTGAACAAGAAAAAGATGAAAAGCTACCTCCAACGACGATTGCTGAGCATGCCAAAGAAAAGCCCTCCCCCGTCATTGCCCAGCCGTCAGCTGCAGGGAATTCACACCTTGCTGATAAGCATACCAGAAAAGAGACATCTCCCGTCAAGGAAAAATACCTGATCCAAATGGTATCTTATAGAGAAAAAGAAAAGGCTGAGAATTTGTTTAAAAGATTGAAGTCCCTTGGGTACCATCCTGTGGTTGTAACGATAGAATTACCCGAGAGGGGGAGATGGTTTCGAGTCGTTTTGGATGGGTTTGCAACCCGTGAGAAAGCCCAGGAAGTAGTGAATATTGTGTCTAAGGAAATCAATGGGTTGACTTGTGTGATACGTTCTGCTGAGGGGTCAAGAGATTCGGAGATCAGGAATAATTAAGAATAGTAGCGAAAAAAGGAAGCCATCGCAAGGTATGTAAGTTATGTTTGAAACTCTGACAGAAAAATTAGAGGGCATTTTTAAAAAATTAAAGGGTAGAGGTTCCCTTAATGAAGAAAACGTTGGCTCTGCCCTGAAGGAAATCCGTCTGGCCCTTCTAGAAGCAGATGTCAATTTTAAAGTTGTCAAGGAATTCATCGAGGACGTCAGGGCAAGGGCAGTAGGCAGGGATGTTCTTGACAGCATTACACCCGGACAACAGGTGGTGAAGATTGTCCATGACAGGCTTGTCGCACTGCTGGGTGGAGTAAACACCCAGATAAGGTTCGGTAAACGACAACCGTCCTCCATCATGCTGGTTGGTCTCCAGGGAAGTGGTAAAACAACGACGGCAGTCAAGCTTGCTAATCATCTGATAAAGCAGAAGAAAAGAGTTTATCTTGCTCCTGCTGATGTATACAGGCCTGCAGCCGAAAAGCAATTACGGATTCTTGGTGAACAGGTCGGTGCCGGGATCTTTGAGGCGGAAAATTTGCGAGACCCGGTCATGATTTGTGTAGAGGCCGTCAAAGAGGCAGGGAAAAATGGTTATGATACGGTCATTATTGATACGGCAGGCAGGTTGCATATCAACGAAGAGATGATGGAAGAATTGAAAAAGATCAAAGATGTGATTGATCCCTCAGAGATTCTTCTTGTGGTTGATGCTATGACAGGCCAGGATGCTGTGAACATGGCAGGTAAATTTAACGAACTTCTTGGTATAGACGGCGTGATCATGACCAAGATGGATGGTGATGCCCGTGGCGGTGCAGCCCTTTCTCTGAAAGCGGTGATCGGAAAACCTATCAAGTTTATCGGTGTAGGTGAAAAGATTGAAGCCCTCGATGTTTTTCACCCGGAGCGTATGGCCTCAAGGATTCTCGGCATGGGTGATGTTCTCTCAATTGTCGAGAAAGCCCAGGCTGCAGTTGATGAAAAGACCGCACGGGAACTCGAAAAGAAAATCCGAAAGAACGAATTTACCCTTGATGATTTCCAGCAGCAGCTGACCCAAATCAGGAAGATGGGTTCCCTCAAGGATATTATTGGAATGATTCCTGGGCTTGGCAAGATCAAGGCAGCGAAGAATATTTCTCCGGACGATGGTGAACTGGTCAAAATCACGGCAATAATTGATTCGATGACGAAAAAGGAACGCCTGAATTATCAGATTGTAGATGGCAGGAGGAGGAAGAGGATTGCCATGGGAAGCGGTACAAAGGTTCAGGATGTCAACCGGCTGCTGAAAAACTTTGTGGAAATGAGGAAAATGTGGAAAAAGATGACAAAAAAGGGGGGCATGTCCTTGATGAAGGGTAAATTCCCCTTTTAAAAAGAGAAACAATATGTTAAAAACCAAGTATTATTTATCTTTTTGAGGAGGAGGTGATCGGTAAAGATAATGGGAGTTAAAATAAGATTAACACGGAGAGGGGGAAAGGGAAAGCCCTTTTACAGAATTGTAGCGGCTGACTCGAGATCCCCGAGAGATGGTAGATTTTTAGAGATTCTAGGGAATTATGATCCTAAAAAGGATCCAGCGGAAATTGTACTTAAAGAGGACCGCATTACCCAATGGCTTTCAAAAGGAGCGCAGCCGAGTTTGACGGTGTCCCAGTTGCTGAAAAAGAAAGGAATCAAAACTGTAATTAGCTCATAGATAATAGCCAATTACTGTGAAATTCTCCTCTTAGGGGGAATTTTAGGGAAGATATCTCGGTCAAGAGCGTTGAAGGTTTTACGGTTAAAGTCACTATCGGAAGGAAAAGTTAACTTAATTAAGAAGTGGAGGTTGTGACGATGAAAGAGTTGATCAAGTACATTGCTCAAGCTTTGGTGGATAATCCTGATATGGTTGATGTTTCCGAGGTGGTTGGCGAACAGACTTCTGTAATTGAACTGAGAGTAGCAAAAGAAGACCTGGGTAAGGTTATTGGTAAACAGGGAAGGACTGCAAAAGCCATGAGAACTATCCTGAGCGCGGCTTCAACGAAGATACGTAAAAGGGCTGTTTTAGAGATCATTGAGTAACTTGTTGGATTTAATTGAAACAGGCTGGGGGAAAACTGTCGGTTATCAGTTTTGAATATTAAATGAACAAAGAAGTTAGATTACTAAGTGTTTTTTTATGGGAAGGGTTGTAGAAGGCTATGGTAATATTTGATATCCTCACGATCTTTCCCGAGATGTTGGTCTCTCCTTTTGATTGTTCTCTATTAAAGAGGGCCAGGGAAAGGGGATTGATAGACATTCGTCTCCACAATATCCGAAGTTTTGCTGTGGATAAGCACAGGATGACTGATGATGCGCCCTATGGTGGGGGCGGCGGAATGGTAATGAAGGTGGAACCGATTGACAGGACGCTGACAAAGATAGCCCCTGGAAGGGAGCAGGCTCTTGTTGTCCTCCTGACACCACAGGGTGAGACCTTTAGCCAGGGGATAGCAGAAGAGCTATCATCTTATTCTCAGATAGTTCTTATCTGTG
>JBAZOY010000068.1:0-11765 GCA_041648505.1 Syntrophales bacterium
TGATGGAGAAATCCTAACACAAACATGCAATATTGTCAAGCAATATCAATCATTTATATTATTTTCTTGAAACTCTGAGCTGCAATGATACAATGACTCAAGGCTTTTTCAACAGCCCCACAATGGATATTTATTGTTGATAGTTTTTTGAATATGCTGTAGGAAATATTGCAAATTATCGTAATTTGGAAAGGGGATGGGCATGAAAGGTGTTGTATTAGCCGGGGGACTGGGAAGTCGGTTATATCCGTTAACAAAGGTTACGAACAAGCACCTGCTCCCGGTTTACAACGCACCTATGATCTACTATCCCATCAGAACCCTTGTAAATGCCGGCATTAACGAGATCCTGATCGTAACCGGCGGTAACAATGCCGGAGATTTTCTCAGGCTTTTAGGTAACGGCAAGGACTTCGGTCTTGCGCACTTGAATTATACCTACCAGGAGGGAGAAGGAGGGATTGCCGCCGCTCTTTCTCTGGCAGAATTTTTTGCCGATAACGGGAAGGTCGTTGTTATCCTTGGCGACAATATCATTGAAGGGAATATCCGAAATGCTGTCGAATCTTTTAAACGGCAGAAAGGGGGGACCAGAATCATGTTGAAAGGGGTACCTGATCCCCAGCGTTTTGGTGTTCCTGTATTCGACGGTGACCGAATTACTTGCATTGTTGAAAAACCATCTCATCCCGCATCTAATTATGCTGTAACCGGCATATATATGTATGACACAAGGGTTTTTGAGTTCATAAAAAAGCTGAAACCATCGGAGAGGGGAGAATTAGAGATTACGGACGTCAATAATTTCTATATAAATGAAGGGGAGATGGAATGGGATATTCTTGACGGCTGGTGGACGGATGCTGGAACCTTTCAATCCCTCCAATCTGCGGGGAATATGGTGGCAGCAACGGGAGCAAACAAGTTATGAGCTCGAAATTTACAGATTATACGCTATAACTCTTAATTCGTGAGCTGGGGGCTGGAAGAGTTGATAACCGATAATCAGAGTGAATGCTTGTCGCTGTAAACTTTTACTGTAAAGGAAAGAAAACATATGATTGAAGGCGTCATCATCAAAAAGTTGAAGGTCATTCCTGATGAGCGGGGCAGATTAATGGAGATCATGCGCGCCGATGATGAGATGTTTAAAGAATTCGGCCAGGTGTATTTGACAACTGCCTATCCGGGAGTGATAAAGGGATGGCATTATCATAAAAAGCAGTCTGACAACATGGCTGTGGTCAAGGGAATGATGAAGATTGTTCTCTATGACAACCGTCAGGGCTCGGCGACCAATGGTGAGATTAATGAATTCTTTGCCGGTGAGCATAACCCTCTTCTCTTGCATATTCCCCCTTACGTCTATCACGGCTTCAAATGTATTTCCACAGAGGAAGCTGTAGCGATCAATATTCCTACAGAGGTTTACAACTATCAGGAGCCCGATGAATTCAGAGTAAACCCCCACGATAATGATATCCCCTATAATTGGGAGAGAAAAGATGGTTAGGGCCTAGAGTTTTGCAAAGGTCTCCGGCAAGATTTACCACATACGTAGGAGTGGACGGACAGGAGAGGCGTGATGGATGTGTATTTATATGTTGTCATAGGCGTGATGGGTGCTGCGGTGGGAAGTTTTCTTAATGTTTGCATCTATCGCATTCCCGAAGGTCTATCGATAGTATTCCCATCTTCTCATTGTCCGAAGTGCGGGCAATCCATTAAATTCCGGGATAACATCCCCGTCATCAGTTATCTTGCATTAAGAGGAAGATGCCGGTACTGTCAAGAAAGAATTTCTCTTCAATATCTTCTTATTGAGCTGATCACAGCGATTATGGCCTTGCTTCTATTCTGGAAATTTGGTCTGTCCCTCGAATTTCTTTTTTCTTTTATCTTTACCTGCTCTTTAATAGTTATTACCGTTATAGATATTTATCATCAGATTATTCCCGATCTAATAACGTTGCCCGGCATACCCATCTTCTTTTTGGTTGCCGTCTTCTTTATGGATCTTCGCCTGAAAGAGGCGCTCTTAGGAATACTGTTGGGGGGTGGGAGTCTGTACGTCGTGGCTTTCGTCTATGAACTGCTGACAAAGAGAGAGGGGATGGGGGGAGGGGATATCAAATTACTGGCCATGTTAGGGGCATTTTTAGGGTGGAAATCCCTGTTATTTATACTCCTGTTCAGTTCTCTTCTCGGTGCCTCCATCGGTGTTACTTTGATGATGATAAAGGGGAAAGATATGAAATATGCAGTTCCCTTCGGGCCATTCCTTTCTCTTGCGGCGGTAGCCTATATTTTCTTCGGCAGTTACTTTATGTGTGTTTTTCTTTAGTTTTTATGATATAATTTTATAAGTAGACGACCGGAGACGGGGTGAGTGATTAACCTTATTAAGGTTGTTGCACTTCTTATACGGGAACAAATTGATGTTTACCCCCTACAGGGTTAAGATCGGGGAAACTTACCATATAACAGCAGATCACGAGTAGGGGTGATGACCGGGAGCGAGGCTTTTAAAAGAACAGGGTAATTGGAAAAGATGATCTTCCATGCCCCGGAAGATCTTAACAAATTATTAAGAAACAGGAGGAAAAATGAAGAGATTTTGGAAGTTTTTCCTATTGGTGGGGCTGATTATGGCCTATAGTGTACCCGTACTTGCGGTAGATGTCAAGTTCAGTGGGGCATACTACGCCCAGGGCTGGTATATCAATAATCATGAATTGCAAGACGATAATGATTCAAATGCCTTTATCAATCAGCGATTGAGGATCGGTCTTTTTGATGTTGGCTATCAGCAGAGCAGCTCTCCCTTTGGTACCGGCTTTCTGGACAGTGACGAGAGTGTGGGACGTATCAAATATACCCTGCCTGTGTGTTTCGGCCCTTGTACCATCGTTCTCAGCTATGAAAAATTAAAGGAAGATACGCCTGATAACAACAGGGATGCCGATAACAGTGCTTATTCTGTGGCGGGCATCTGGAAATTACAGAAAGGCGAAACAGGTATCATTTACAAGTATCTGGACATCGCAGACAGCAGACCCGCGGGAGTGAAAACCAGTCTCCATGTGCTTAGCCCCTATGTCAAAACAGTAGTCGGGCCAGTAAATGTAGAAGCAGAAGCATACTACATTGACGGTAAAGCGATGGCAATAGAAGCTTCTCTGGCAGGGCCTGGCGTAGACGCGGAAAGCTATGGCGGCTATGTGAAAGTTGAACTGCCTCAAGCGCCTGCCTCCTTCGGTGCTATTCTTGCCTATATGAAGGGTGACAATCAGGGTACAACAGACAAAATGGAAGGTGGTTTTATGTCCTACCTGCACTGGGGTGAAAACTTCAACCCCTGTCTCATCCTTTGGAATTACGACTACAATCATGATTGGGTCGGGCCTCTGGCCGGTAATGCGACCACCAATCCGACAAGCGGTTACATGGATAACGTCCTGTTTGCTCAACTCTATGCCGGTTTAAATTTGAACCCTAAGACGAAGCTGAAGGCTTCACTTGCCTACGCCAAGGCTGATAAGAAACCATTAGGATTTGTGGATGTCGAGTACGGTACCGAACTCGACATCACTGCATCTTACAAGATTTACAACAATCTTGAATATATGATCGGTGCTGCCTACCTTTGGGCCGGTGATTACTTCAAGGGAACCAATCCAAATTACCATATTGATGACAACTATCTGTTGATGCATAAGCTGACTCTCACCTTCTAAAAGATTAGTCATAGGTCGTAAATCAACGATAGACGGCTAAAACATAGAAGGCGATGGGTTTAAGCTTCTCACAGGATCTTATAATTGAACAAAGCGCAGGAAATATGCCTATCTACGAATTCGAATGCCCAAAATGCACCCATGTCTTTGAACGATTAATGAAAATCGAGGAGGATTATGGAGATCTGGCCTGTCCGAAATGCGGAGCAAAAGAGCTAAAGAAACTGGTCGCTCCCTTCAGGACTAACTTATGGTCAACCTTTCTCGATGGTATGGAAAGGAAGGTCAACCCGCATAAATTCAAATAGCGGCCTCTGGAGGAGACAACTATTTATAAGATTTATGGCAACTTGACCGGCCTTAAGTCGGAACAGATCAAGAAGATAGGACAGCTCTACCGTCGGAAGGTCACGCCGGAAAGTGTTGTTCCTCATGAGCTGGCCAGGCAGTTGACTGAACTTTCCTTGGAAATCAATCGACAGCTCGGTATCCTTGTCAGCCGTAACGGTGAGGTTGTATATGTTATAGTTGGTTCTCACAGGGAAATTGTAATCCCTGATCTTGATGGGTTTCGCTCATCCTCTGTCCGGTTCAAAGGATTACGCCTGATCCATACTCATATTAATGGTGAGGGGCTTACTGCCGATGATCTCACCGATCTTGCCATCCTCCGGCTAGATCTTGTCTGTGCCATTGAGGTGGGACGAGACGGTCTTGCCGGATACCTGCATTTAGCCCACCTGATCCCGGAAAACCCGGAAGGAAGATACTGGCTTATCATGGAGCCTTGTCGTCCGTCGGAAGTGGGGCTCAATTTCACCGCTTTTATCCAGGCCCTGGAATCGGAATTTACAAAAAAACAGAAGACCCGAAAAGTGGAGGCCACTGACAGGGCAATCCTGATTCGAGTGGAAACAGATCCTCTTTACGACAGCGAGAACTCCCTAGATGAATTGAGAGCTTTGGCCTTGTCCTGTGGGGTTGAGGTTTTCGATACCGTTATCCAGCACCGACCCCAGATGGATCCAAAGTTCCTCATGGGGAAGGGAAAACTCTCCGAAGTGGTCATCAGGGCCCTGCAGATGGGTGCAAACCTCCTGATTTTTGACCATGAATTGACTCCTGCTCAGATCCGATCAATCGCTGATTTTACCGAAACGAAGGTCATTGACCGCACCCAGGTTATCCTCGACATCTTCGCCCAGCGTGCTCACAGCCGGGAGGGAAAGATACAGGTGGAGCTTGCCCAGTTGAAGTATCTCCTCCCCCGGTTAGTAATGAAGAATACCGCTATGTCCCGTCTCACGGGAGGTATCGGAGGAAGGGGCCCCGGGGAAACCAAATTAGAGATCAACCGGCGGCGTGTGAGGGATCGCATCCACCGTCTTGAACAGCAACTTCAGGGTATCGAGAAGGCAAGGGGCCAGCGGCGGGTTAAACAGGAAAAGGCTGGGCTTCCTGTTATTTCAATTGTCGGTTACACCAATGCAGGTAAATCCACTTTACTGAATGTCCTGACAAAGAGCAGTGTCTTCACGGAAGACCGTCTCTTTGCCACTCTCGATCCTAAAAGCTCAAGGCTACGTTTTCCAAAGGATACCGAGGCAGTGATTACCGATACAGTAGGGTTCATTCGGAATCTTCCCCGGGACCTCTTTGCCGCTTTCCGGACAACCCTTGATGAACTCCAAGAGGCTGATCTCCTCCTGCATGTGATAGACGTGAACAATCCGCATTTTGAAGGCCATATCACGGCGGTGGAGAAGATAATAGAGGAACTCCGGCTTACCGGTAAACCAACGCTACGGGTTTTCAATAAGGAGGACCGTTTTCCTGACAAGACCCTCCTCCGGAGTCTCTGCCGGCGTTTTCAGGCAATGGCCGTCTCAGCCATGTACCCGGAAACGCTTGTGCCTCTTGTAAAAAAAATGGAGGTTTTGATCAGTGGTGGCAGCCGGAGGAAAATTGCTTCTTCTTAATCAGGGGGAGGTGATTTAGGGGCATCTGCGATGGTCTTTTTTATCAATTCTGCATATCTACCGGCGGCACCAACATTTGCGGTTACCATCTTTTTTCCGTTTTCTCCTTTTTGGGTAAGAGTTTCGGTATCACTCATCAGACGAAGAATGCCCTTGAGCAGTTCTCTGCCGTTATGGATGGTGATTCCTGCTCCTGTCTGCTCCAAAAGGGCCTTTTCCTCACTAAAGTCTTCCATTGACGGGCCGTAAAAGATAACCTTTCCCCAGGCAGCAGGTTCGAGGATGTTCTGCCCGCCCTTTTGTACGAGGCTGCCCCCGCAGAAAACCACGGTAGCTAAACTGTATACCTTGAAGAGCTCGCCAATAACGTCAATGACGATAACCCGCTCGTTGAGATGTTCTTTGCCGCTAATAATTTCCGTCATCAAGATGCTGTCTCCAAACCCCATTTTTTTTACCAGGGCGAGGACTTCCTGCCCCCTTTCGACGTGGCGGACAACGATAATAAGTTTGAAATCCGGATAGGTCAAAAGTAGTTGCTCATACACCCAGAGAACAATCTTTTCTTCTCCCTCGTGGGTACTTCCAGCTACGAGGACATTTTCTCCTGGTGTGATATGCAACCTTCGACCAATGTCTGACTGCATGGAGGGGGATACATTCGCTGCCAGGCTGTCATACTTGGCATTACCAAGAACATGGATCCGAGAGGGCGGCGTTCCAAGAAGCTTCACCCGCTGGGCGTCAACCTCGGATATTACTCCTATTTCTTCAATGTCATTCAGGATGCCCTTCCAGAAAAACCTTGTCATAGAATATCTCCTGAAAGAGCGGGGGGAAATCCGCCCATTTATCATAACTATTCTCACATCCAGCTTCCGGCAGGTCCTGATAAAATTGGGCCAGAGTTCGGTCTCCGTAGGGATAAATATGTCCGGTTTCACCAGAGAGATAACCTTTCTCACAACATAGGGTATGTCGAGGGGATAGTAGATATAAGATGTGGCTATGGGGACGATCCGACGGGCCATTTCCTGGCCTGTTTCCGTGCTCGTGGAAAGGACGATACAGGCCTCAGGAAAAAGCTCTCTAAGAGATATGATAACCGGGGCTGCAGCTGTTACCTCACCTACCGATACAGCATGTACCCAAATCCTTGGCTTTCCTTTCATCCGGAAGATAAGATCAGGCGAGATGAACCCGAATTTCTGACCGAGGCTTTTTCTGTACTTTCCCGTCAATATCATCTTTGCCAGATAATAAGGAACGGCAAGCAAGGCAGCTATCCACAACAAAATATTGTATAATGCAAACATGCATCATCCCGACCAGCGCAGCAGTTACAGGCTACAGGTCTGCAGCTCCGGAAAAAAGTTGACAGCTCCGGGGCAATGGGTTAGAGTGCCTAATCTATATTCTCTATGCTGATTTTTAAAAGGACTTGCCATGACAAAAATCGCCCCCTCTATACTTTCTGCAGATTTCAGCCGGCTGGGCGAAGAAATTTCTGCCGTGGAGCAAGCAGGAGCCGACTGGATCCACATCGATGTCATGGATGGCCATTTTGTCCCGAACATCACATTAGGCCCTGGCATCATTGCCTCACTGAGAAAGATTACTAAACTTCCCTTCGATGTGCACCTGATGATAGAAAACCCGCACCACTATATTGAGAGCTTTGCTGCTGCAGGAAGCGATATCATTACCGTTCATGTTGAGGCAACCAATCATCTGCACCGGAGTGTTGCCATGATCAGGGATATGGGGATCAAGGCCGGAGTTTCCCTCAATCCCGCAACTCCCCTTGTTCAGATTGAACCTATCCTTGCCGATCTGGATCTCCTGCTTATCATGACCGTCAACCCCGGCTTTGGTGGACAGAAATTTATCGGCAGTGTGCTGCCGAAGATCGTAAAAGCAAAGGAAATGATTAATAAAATTTCTCCTGCTGTTTCCCTTGAAGTGGATGGAGGGGTAACCCTTGACAATATTAAGACGATTGCCGAAGCTGGTGCAGATGTTGTGGTTGCGGGCACTTCAATCTTTGGGAGCAAGGATTACCATTTTACCATCGCGGCCATGAAGACCGTTTTAAATTCCTGATCGAAATAGAAAACGGCAGGGAACGAATGTTATCTTGCCTGTAAGGCCCTGCCAATTGTTATTATTTCAGCTTCTTTAGTTCCTTCATATAATTCGAGAATTTTTGCATCGCGGTACCATTTCTGTACGGGATATTCATCAATGTAACCATACCCTCCGTGGAGTTCCACCGCATAATTAGCGCAGAAAACGGCAGTTTCACCACCGAAGTATTTTGCCATGGTAGCAAGTATATAGTCCGGGGTTCCCTGATCGATCGTCAAGGCCGCTCTGTATACGAGGCCTCTTAAAGCTTCTATTCTAACTGCCATTTCTGTCAGTTTCATCTGGGTTAATTGGAAAGAACCCAGAGGGGAGCCAAAAGCTGTTCTCTCCTTGACATATTTGATACTTGTCTCGAGACATGCCTCCGACAAACCAAGGGCCTGAGCAGCGATCGTAATTCTCGTTGTATCAAAAAAGTGCATCAACTGGCGGAAGCCGTTGCCTTCTTTGCCAATAAGATTGGACTGAGGAACTCGGACATCCTCAAAGGCTATTTCCCCGGTGTCACTGGCACGGATACCCAACTTCCCGTGAATCTTGTTCCTCGTTACACCCGGGGCATCAGCAGGGACAACGATGAGGCTGAAACTGTTGTGTTTCTTCTCCTCCGGGTTGGTAATACACTGGGCAACCATAAAATCACATACGGTCGCGTTTGTAATGAACATCTTACTCCCGTTAATAACATAGTCACCACCGTCTTTTACAGCCTTTGTCCTGTATCCTGCCACATCGGTACCGGCATTGGGTTCCGTATATGCCCCGGCAGAAACTTTGTCACCGCTGCATACAGGAGGAAGATAGGTCTTTTTCTGTTCTTCAGTTCCTTTTTGCAAAATCGCCTCACAGCCAAAGGAGGCGAGAACAACATTTGACCCGATTCCCATATCCACTTTGGATAGTTCTTCTGTAATTATGACATTGCCGAGAATACCCACTCCTGAACCACCATATTCTTCCGGTATCCAGGCCCCGACAAGACCATTTTCTGCCGCCTTCTTGCAGATCTCAGGAGTGTACTTTTCCCCTTCATCACAATCAAATGATACACTGGAAAATTCAGCCACGGCAAATTTATATGCCATATCCTGTAACATTTTCAATTCTTCCGTCAATTCAAAATCCATCTGTTTCCTCCTTTTACCTTTCGGCTGCGCTTAAGGCATGTATTATTTTTTGCTGTAATCGTACACTCCTTTTCCGGTCTTTCTGCCATAGCACCCTGCCCTGACCATTTTCCTCAATAGCGGAGCGGGCCTGTACTTATCTCCCAGTTCTTTGTGAAGCCCCTCCATAATATGCAGGAGAGTTTCGTTTCCGATCAGATCGGCTAAGGCAAGAGGGCCAATTGGATGATTGCAACCCAGAACCATTCCCCTGTCAATATCCTCGGCACTGGCGACACCCTCGTCCAGGAGATAGAAAGCCTCATTGATCATCGAGCATAGAAGTCTGTTCACTGCAAAAGCAGGGGCTTCCTTTACTACGATAACCTCCTTGCCGATCTTTTTACCCCATTCTTTTGCCTTTTCGAGGCTTTCATCGGATGTCTGGAGGCCCCTGATTATTTCCAGGAGACGCATTACTGGAACGGGGTTAAAGAAGTGCGTCCCGATAAAGCGATCAGGCCTCTTCGTTGCCGCAGCCATCTCCGTGACGGAGAGCCCCGAAGTATTACTGAAGAACAGGCAGTGGGCAGGTACAATTTCTTCCAGTTCGGCAAAAACCTTCTTTTTGACCTCCATGACCTCAATAACCACTTCCACCACAACATCGGCATCTCCAGCAGCTTCCTTAAGATCTATGGTTGGTTTTATCCTGGACAGAATGCTATCCATCTCCTCCTGGGTCTTCCTTCCCTTTTCAACATCCCGGCTCAGGCTTTTCTTGATTATCTTCATTCCATTGTCAATGAATCTCTGTTCAATATCCCGCAGGCTAATCTGGTAACCTGCCTGCGCACAGACCTGGGCAATACCACTCCCCATTAAGCCGGCGCCTAACACACAGATGTTCTTAATTCCCATCACCTACCTCCTTCCCGTCCTTTTGTCTGCAATTATCCCAGTTTCAATTAGGTGGGCAGACTAACAGATTTGCCGGATTGAAGTCAAGATAAAACAGTTACAGAAGTTAGGAATCAAAGGTCAGAAGTCAGAATAGAGTTACTATATGCTCCCAAACCTATTTCCAAGTTGAGCTATTAGAGCCAGCCCCTGAATGGATTTTGTTATTTTCTAGAAAAATATTATATACAAATCCAAGTAACGGCTATGCTTAGGGTTGAAATCTTTTGATAAAAATGGTAAATGGATAAAAAATTAAAGAGGATTTATCAGATATGGTACGGGTGAAAGGTATCATCGTTTCTATAATCTTGCTGATGGCATTACTTTTGCCTTCTTGCTCCCTCGCACTAACAAAAATTCTCAATATTCGTCATTGGGCTGCACCTGATCATACGAGAATCGTAATTGATACGAGTGAAGAAACTCAGTATAACGTTGAAAGGACGGAGCAAAAAATATCAATTGATCTTAGAGGTACGGCTTTCCCCGAGACCATTCCAGCCGAGATCATCTTAAGCAAGCCAGGAATAGACAGAATTTTGCTGATGCAGCTTTCTCAAAGCGCTGTGAGGATTCAACTGTTACTAGCCAAGGATGTTGATGTAAAGGTATTTAAATTAAAAAAATTTCAGAATAAGCCGGACCGTGTGGTTGTTGATATTGAGTTCCCCGAGATTGAAAAAAAAGAAAGTGAGGAGAGGCAGCAGATCAAGGTATTAAGGAAGAATAAAATTATCGTTATTGATCCTGGTCATGGAGGGGATGATCCCGGGGCGATTGGAAAAAATGGCATATATGAAAAGGATATTGTCCTGAGTATTAGCAGAAAATTAAGGAAAATCATGAATGAAATGGAAGGTTACCGTGCTTTCCTGACCAGGGATGGCGACTATTACGTACCCTTCAAAAAGAGGTTGAAGATAGCACGAGAATACGGTGCTGATCTTTTTCTGAGTATCCATGCGGATGCCTCCTTGAACCGTAATGCCCGTGGAAGTTCTGTCTACTGCCTTTCCACCCGGGGGGCAAGTAGTGCAGCCGCAAAGGTTTTAGCGAACAAAGAGAACCTGGCTGACATCATAGGAGGATCTTCGGATGCCGAAAGTAATAATGATGAAGCGGATCCTATTATCCTGAATATGTTTCAAACCAATACCATTAATATGTCAAAATGCTTTGGTACGGTTCTTCTCAAACATCTGGACACGGTAGGTCGCTTGAAATTTCACGACATTCAGGAGGCGCCTTTCATCGTTCTCAAACTTCCCGAAATTCCGTCTGCCCTGTTGGAAACTGCTTATATTTCGAATCCGAAGGAAGAAAAAATGCTGCAGAGTGAACAGTTTCAGGAGGAAATTGCCAGGATCATAGCTTCCTCCGTTAGTGAATTTTTCTCTCTTCGCCCATCAGCAATTCCAAAACTTACAATAACAAAACAGGATGGCAGAACGGAATCTTCTTCCAATGATTCATCAGGGAACAAACAATTCCACTTTCCTCTTACCTACAAGATCAAAAAGGGAGATACCTTAAGCAAGATTGCGGTGAAGCATAACACGACTCTGCAAGCACTGCTGGAACTGAATCAGATGAAGCTCAAAGATCCGTTGTATGTTGGTCGGGAACTGAAGATAGGTGAGTCGAAAGCGGATGAAAACGTACCGCTGAAGGCAGATGTTTCCCCTGCCCGGAAGACCAGGGTTTCTACCTACAAGATCAAAAAGGGAGATACCTTAAGCAAGATTGCGGTGAAGCATAACACGACTCTGCAAGCACTGCTGGAACTGAATCAGATGAAGCTCAAAGATCCGTTGTATGTTGGTCGGGAACTG
>JBAZOY010000069.1:0-11479 GCA_041648505.1 Syntrophales bacterium
CGGGCTAAATCCTCCAGAGAAAAATACTTTATGATTTGCATCGCCACCAGTTCCAGTACCGAAATTAGTTCCGGTTATAGTGATAGAACCACCTACTGCTCCGCTGGTTGCGCTTAAAGTTGTAATCGTAGGTAGAACAAGCGCATTGACTGTCAGTGTTCCGCTGTTATAAGCGGCTAGCGCAGCTGGAGTCCCATCAGTGTCATTAATAACATTCCCAGTAATAGTCAATACTGTTGTACCGGATAAAGTTAATCCGCGAATTGTGACTTTGTTGCCTTGAAAATCAATAAAAGGAGTACCCATGCCTCCGCAAGTTATTGATGCTCCGCCTACGGTATAATTCGAGCAGCTACTGGCCCACATTCCATCAATATTCTCGCTGAAATTTATGATAATCCTGTCGGTAAAAGCGGCCGCCGAAGAAACTGTCGGCGCGTTATCAATATTAATTACAGTTGATGCGGTTACCGTATCGGTTACAGCGGTTCCTGAACCGGCCGCTACATCGCCGGCGGCGGTAATGGTTTGAATAAGAGTTCTTCCATTCACCGCGCTTGCTCCTATATTGTAGACAACTAAAATGTTAGTTGGCGATGGCACTCCTTGAGTTATTTGAATAGGATTGGAAAAAGTAAAAGCGGTTTTGGTATTGTCGGCGGAAAAAGTGGCCGGGGTGGAAACAAGCCGTACATCCGTTCCATCTATCGCTCCTACCTCGGAACCGCTGTCAATGTAAAATGCCACCGAGCTGATATTCGTACTGTCGTTTTCTGTGCCACTCGGAGTCAGCGCCAATGAAACTATGGAATCGGAAGTTCCGGCCACAGCGGAAATGACCACTTGTTTCGTTACGATATTTGTGGCGCCTGCCGCTAAGCTCCTTGCCGCGCCGGGACTGGTAGCGCCATTAGCCACGGTTACCACAGGCGCAACATTGCTGACAGTCAGGGCATTGGCATTGTTTAAAGCGAAAGTTCCGGTGGGAACAACAGTCATCGCTATATCAGTTGCCACCGCAAAACCCAGAGTAAAAGTATCTGCATTCGTTAGAGCCAATCCGTCGGCTGTAATTAAAATTGAAACTGCGCCAGGAGCACCGATTGGTAGCACTTCAATATCGGTAATATTAAATACCTGCTTGGTATCATTTGCCGCAAAAGCCGCGGATGCGCCGAGGTCAATATCCCCCTGGTCCGCAATGCCGTTGTTATTCACATCCTTAAAAAAATGCAAGGTAATCTTTGTATCAACCGTCGTTCCTGAAGGGGTGGGCGATAAAGTGGTAATCGTATCCGGCATGTCTCCGGTGTTGATTACGTTTAATTTAAAAACCGGTACTCCTTTAAAAGTGGTAAATTGTGCGCCGGGCGTCACATCAGTTTTTGATGCAACATTTACCGCTACCGCCTGCGCTGATGATATACTTATAAAAAATCCTATAACTATTAGTAATGAGATAGCAAAAATTTTATTTTTTTTCATATAAATTATATTAATATTAATAATAACAAAAACTTGTATCAAAAATCGACACCTACATTTCTATTATATCACTAAAAAAATATTGTCAAAGATATTGTCCACTTTTACTAGATAGTAGTAGGAGCACAAAAAGTCGCCGGCCAAGAAGGCAGGGCGATTTTTTGTGCGTATTTATTTATAAATTCTCTAGATAGGGGTTAAACCCCTATCTGAGATTATTGGGCGTTCATCTTTGCTTTTGTTTTAGCGCCGACGAGGCCGTCTGCTACGAGGCCGTTATCCTTTTGCCCCGCCGGAGGACGGGCAGGCATTTCTTTATGACGGCAATAGTTTTTGGACCAAGTTTTCCATCAATTACCAAACCAAGATTCAATTTAACATTCAAGAATCTTTGTAACTCTTTAACTCCTTCACCTTTACTCCCGTTTTTGAGCTTGACATTAAAATAGAGTTTGCTACACTTTAAGTACAAGTTGGGGTTACCCATTCAAGGGCCGTCGAAAGACGGCCTTTGGTATTTATAAAGATATAAATACTATATATACTAACGTTTATTTATAAGTTCACAATAAGATTTCTTTATATTCTCAAGTTCAGCTTCTGATATTTCAAATAATTTTTCTTCAAGCCTTTTCCTATCAAGAATTCTACCCTGATTTAAAATGATTGTTTGAGTTATATCATCATGAACAATTTGATAGTACCAATCCCCTTTATGTTCTTTGGTTGTTAATGGTAAACCAAGGAACACATCTCCAGAAAATTTCTTTAAAATTAATACGGGTCTATGAAAAGTATCTCCTTTACCAATTGTTTCCTTTCCAACATTTATTCCAAATCTACACCAGCGAATTTCTCCAACTCGAATTTTTATCGTTACGTCAAAATTGTTAGTAGTCTTTTTTATTTCATTCCACTTATCAAAATCTCTCTCCATAATTTTATTATAACACAATAAAAATAAAATTATGGAGAGGACGAAAGCATTGCTTAGGACTGGTGTAACACTTGCAAACGGCCGTCGCTATCTGTTACATGTTGTAAGGCACAAAAAAGTCGCCTTAACAGGCGGCTTTTTTGTGCGTGTTCGGTTAAAAACCTCTCCCTACCCTCTCCAAAGGAAAGGGTTTTAATATTATTGGGCGTTCATCATTGCTTTTGTTTTAGCGCCGACGAGGCCGTCTGCAACGAGGCCATTATTTTTTTGCCATGTTTTAATAACAGCAATAGTTTTTGGACCTAGTTTTCCATCAATTACCAAACCAAGATTCAATTTAACATTCAAGAATCTTTGTAATTCTTTAACTCCTTCACCTTTACTCCCGTTCTTGAGAGTTGTTGTGCCAAAGTTGTAAGAAGCGGGAGTTGCTGGTGTTGCAGGAGTAGCAGAGCTAACTCCTGGAACTGCAGGCGTAGCTGGAGTTGCCGGTGTAGCACTTACTGGACAAGCTGCTCCAGTTTGAGTGTTGAACAAATTTCCACCAGAACATCCTTGTGGAATAACTGCGTTATTTACACAAGCTGCTCCTGTAGAAGTATTGAACAAGTTTCCTCCTGAACATCCCGGAGCAACTACTGCTGGAATAACAACTGGAGTGACAACTTTAGCTACACAAGCACCATTTACCAAAGTGTATAAAGAGCCACAATTTATTGTTGAACCACCTCCACCACCGCTACCTCCAGAACTAGAGCTACTTCCTGAAGCAACTGTTATATGATAAGTTACACCAGCAGTGAAATATGTATCAGTCTCATTAGTTGCAGTCGCAGCGGCTGCTCCCCAAGTACCAGAGCGTTGTAATGAAGTTCCAAAATAAAGTTTATCAGCAGAACTAAGACTGTCAGTCAAAAGAGTAATCTTAGCTGTACCACCCATCGTAATATTTCCACTAACATCAGTATTACTTGCAATTGATTTTGCTCCGCTTCCAGAAAGTCCTAAGTTGACGTAATCGACTGCTGTTGCAGGATCTTTTACTGTTTGCGCACCAGATGCAGTGTAATTTACAGTATTACTTGCTGCTGTTGCAGTTAATGTTGTAACAGTACTGGTGCCACCAAGATTTAGAGTGGCGCTTGCGCCGTTTGTTAATAAGAGACCGGCAAGAGCAGTTGTAACAGTCAAAGTACTATTGTTTGTAACGGCACTAGTTGCTGTCAAAGTTCCATTTACTACTGTCGTTCCACCAACTGTAGCTGTACCACCACCATTAACAGTCAAACTACTGTAAGTGTCAGCCTTAACTGCCTGAGAAGTACCAGTATATTGAACAGTATTAGTATTCGTGTCAGCGTCTAAAGTAGTGATAGTCGGAATCGCTCCGGCAAAAGTAAGAACTGAACTTGCTCCTTGAGTGAGAGTAGTGATAGTCACACCATCATCTTGTAAAGTAAGACCATTTCCTGTTGTATCACTGTTTGTAATAGTTGTAATAGTAATAGCTCGAGTTCCTCCGAGGGTCTGAGCAGCGCCATTAGCAAAAGTATAAACTCCAGCACCAGAAGAAAATGTTCCAGTTCCATCAACAGTTAATCCAGCGGCTAAAGATACTGCTGGTCCACCGGTAGAGAAATCCCAGACACCTCCAGTATTCACAGTGGCTGTGCCGGTAAATGTTTTTGTACCAGTAGCAGAAGTTGTGTTTATTGTTCCTGTAATATCTGAAATTCCGCCAATGGTAAGAGCAAATGCTCCCATAGTAAGAGTTGCTCCTGTTCCAACAGTAAGAGTTCCAGTGACTACATTAATTGCACCTGTTGTCATAACTGCAGTTCCTGTAATACTTACATTTCCTCCAACAGTAGTAATAACCGGTGTAGCTGTAGCTGAACCACTCATATTGAAGTTTGTAGCGATAGTGGTCACTCCAGTCACTGTTTTTGCTCCGCTTCCACTAAGGCCTAATGTCTTATAGTTAACAGCTTTTACTGTTTGAGCAGCACCAGTGTAATTAACTGTATTGGCATTGGTTGAAGCATCAAAGGTCCCACCGCTTTCGCTAAATGGAGCGGCAGCTGCTAGGGCCAAAATTGAATTAACACCTTGAGTGAAATTACCAAGCAAAGTAATACTACCAGTAGAAGAAACCGTAACTGTGCCTGTGTTGTTGTTAGTTAAAGTAGTTCCCCCACTAGGAATTAAATAACCGCCGAAAGTCATTGCTTCTGCACCAGCCAAAGCTTGATTGGCTGTAAAGGATGCCGAGCCAGTACCGTTGTTGAAAGTCGTACCGCTCATAGTGATACCAGCTCCAAAGCTAGTTGCTGGATTTGTTGTAGATAGATTCCAAGTACCGAGAGCATTAATTGTGACTGCGCCGGTAAAGGTCTTCGTACCTGTTGCTGCTGTTACTGTATTTAAGGTTCCTGTAACTGAAGTTGCTCCGGTAACAGTTACCGCAATACCTGGCATGGTAAAGGTAGTCCCAGAACCAACAGTCAAGACATCACCGATAGCCAGAGAAGCGCCAGATGGAGTTAGAGATACTGTTCCTGAGAGAGTCAAATCTCCAGTGACAGAAGTAGCGGCGCAAGTGACTGTTCCACTTCCGCTGAATCCTAAGTTGTCATAAGTTATAACTTTACAAGTTGGACTTGCGGCTGTGTAGTTAACAGTGTTTCCAGAAGCAGTTGCTGTAAGAGTAGTAATTCCTACGGCACCAGCAAAACCAATGTTTAAAGTACCAGTTGCGCTGTTTACTAATGTGCTAGCGCCTGCCAAAGCAGTTGTAACCGTTAGAGTGCTATTGTTGGTAACAGCGCTGGTTACTGTCATAGTTCCATTTACTACAGTCGCACTGCCAACCGTAGCTGTTACAGAGCCATTTATGGTTAAATTGTTGTAAGTACCAATTTTAATTGGCACAGATGCTCCGGTATAGGTTACTGTATTTCCAGTTCCTGAACCAGTAAATGTTCCAGCTCCACTAAATGGAGCATCGGCAGCTAAAGTAAGAACACCATTCGTGCCTTGAGTAAAGTTACCAGTAAGAACGATAGAACCCGTGGAAGCTACTGTTACTCCTACTGTATTGTTGTTAGTAAGAGTTTTAGTTACTGCCGGAGTTACAGTACCACCAAAAGTCATTAATACTGCGCCAGCTAAAGCTTGAGTTTCAGAAAATGCCGCTGCGCCAGTACCGTTGTTGAAGGTCGTACCGCTCATTGTTATTCCACCTGCAAAACTAGTAGTTGGATTTTGTCCAGAAAGATTCCAAACACCACCAGAGTTAATAGTTACAGCGCCAGTGAAAGTTTTTAATCCAGTTGCTGCCGTAACAGTATCAACTGTTCCTGTAACCGAAGTTGCTCCGGTAACAGTTACTGCAATACCCGGTAGAGTAAAGGTAGTACCTGTTCCAACAGTCAATACATCACCAATAGTTAGAGATGCGCCTGTTGGAGCTAATGCTACTGTTCCTGAAAGAGTTAAATCTCCAGTGACAGAAGTAGCGGCACAAGTTACTGTTCCACTACCGCTAAATTTTAAGTTGTCATAAACCGTAACTTTACAAGTTGGAGTTGCCGCTGTGTAATTAACGGTATTTCCTGTAACAGTTGCAGTAAGAACACCTGTTGAAAGAAGACTTGTTGTCGCGCCACCAAAATTAAGAACAGAAGTACTTGCGGCATTGTCCCAAATTGAAGTACCATCAATGCCAGTAATACCAGCAGCGCCAGTAGTAGTAATAGCACCATTGTTTGTAACTGTCGTTGCAGTTGAAAGCGCTACTGTTCCAGGAAGACTCAAAACTGCAGTGGAAGCAATAGTTTTAGCACCAGTTAAAGTCAAAACACCATTGTTGGTAATAGTTCCAGTACCATCAATAGTTGCGCCAATACCACTCAATGTTGCGCCACCTGTACCAGACCAAGTTCCGTTTATGGTAAAACCAGCTGGTCCAGTACCAGTACCAGTATTAGTAATCAAATTTGCGACAGAAGCCAGAGTTGCTCCGCTATCAACTTGTAATCCAGTAACGGTTTGCGTCGCATTGAAAGTTGTAGTTCCAGAAACAATCCACACTTTTTTTAAGGAAGTATAAGCTGTCTCAATTGATGAAGTGCCGGTAAATTTCAAAGTTGTGCCAGCATTAAGAGACCATGATGCTGCGCTTCCACCAGTAATTGAACCGATCTTATTTATAGTAGCCGCGTCAGAAGTTGAAATAATTGCATTCCCTGCTGTACCGCCAAAAGTTAATGCTCCACTATTGAAATTCATAACTCCAGTTGTTGCGGTAATTTCAGCAACACCAGTTGCATTTGATCCACCAGTTAAAGTAGTAGTACCAGCTACAACCATAGTACAAGCATTCAACCCAAGACTTGATTTTCCGGTAGAGATGCTGTTACCTGTCATAGCTAAATTCCCAGTTATACTAAGTTGTGTTCCAGTACCATTACAAGCTACTAATGCATTACCAGCACCAGTTGGAGCAGGCATGGTAAAATCGGTACCAGTAGTCAAAGTACCAGTACCATTCATCGTTATGGTTTGAGCAAGTGCTCCAGAATTAGCTGTATAAGTTACAGCACCAGTAACAGCTAAAGTCTGTCCATTTGGAATTATAATTCCATTTGCTCCAGTAGCAGCCGGGTTGGCTATTGTAATACTTGCAATTGTTGGACTGGTTGCATTTACTGTAATCACAACATTAGCATTAATTATAGCTGCATCAGCTGCAGCTGGAATACCATTTGATCCTGCACAGCCAGTCCACTTTGTACCGTCAGTCCAGTCACCAGTCGTCACCGCATTACAAGTCGCTTCAGCTTTACTGACTGAAACAAATCCAAAGACCCCTAAAACAAAAACTAACATTCCGACCGAGAGAAAAACATTTTTTAAATTAAATTTCATAATAAATTTTCCCGACACAAACCCATTGGGTAAGTGGTACGGACCAGCCATAAGGCTGAGATAATAATAAATAAAACTCGACACTAATAATAAAACACAAAAACAAAAATTCAATTTAGAATTAGTATTTACATTATACCAGATATATAAATAATAAAGCAAGACATAAAGGGGGGTGTGGATAACTATCAGGCTTTCATCCTGATAGTTATCCACAATTAAGAATTAAGAATTTCGTTCTAAAATATCAAAACCACTTAATATAGTATCACACAAAAAATCTTCAAGCTGGCTGTGATCATCTTTGGTTTGAGCTTTATAAAGATAAGTATAATAAAGTTGTTTTTGTTGTTGGTGGATAATAGCTGGAGCCATATTTGCTCTTAAAAGCATTGCTGTCATTAACAACCTTCCAACTCGTCCGTTTCCATCAGAAAAAGGGTGTATTTGCTCAAAATGACTATGCGCCTTTGCTGAAATACTTACAATATCCTTATTTCCTTTTTCTATATCTGAAATAACAGATTTAATCAAATCTGGTACCCGTATATAATTCGCAGTGGGTAAACTAACTCCCAATATCCTAACTGCATGGTTACGATACATTCCCGCATCAGATCTAATACCGTTCATAAGAATACTATGTAATTTCAAAATTAAACTTTCATTTATTTCTCCTTTTTTAGAAATATAATCAAATAAATAATTTAGAGCAGTTTGATGATTTTTTGCTTCCAACTGTTCTATTAATGTTTTATTTGGAAGGGATACATTATCAAAAAGAATAGCAGCTGTATCTCCCTCTGTAAGAGTACTTCCCTCTATACTATTACTATGATAAGTAAGCTTTAAAACAAATTCATCATAAATATCCTTATTACTTAGGATTTCATTTATAATGCTTTTATATTTGGATGATTTTTCTTTCAAGAATTGTTTTTTTGTGAGTAGCTTATCTAAGGGAATTACCTTTTGACCTGTAACTTCAAGGAATAAATCATTTATTAGGACTTCCATTTTCTTTCGAGGAGTGGACTTACCATTCAACCAACTATTTAATGTAACAAAAGAAACCCCGAATTTTTCAGCTAATTTGGTTTGAGTTATAACGAGTTTCTTTTGAATTATTCTAAGTTTTTGTTGTATACTTTCCATACCCATATATACTATCAAACTTTATAAAGTTAGTCAAAATCTTGTAAACTTTATAAAGTTAGTCTAATCCCCAGATAGGGGCTTAGCCCCTATCTGGGGATTTTCCCTTATTATTTTCTTCTTCCTCATACGCAAAAAACCACCCCCGTCGGGGTGGTTTTTTGAATACTTTTTAAGGCCTGCCCGACTGAACATTGTCAGTCGTTCGGGCGGGCGTATTAACCAGAGATTATTTGTATATATCTTTTCTATGCTTAATTTTGAGAACAAAGATAGACTTATTAACAACGTCAAATAAAATTCTATATTCCCCTATTCTAAATCTAAATTGAGCATTTCTAAAATCAGTTAAGTGCTCCGCTATATTTATAAGCCCAATTTCTTAAAAAGAATATCTTGAGATAAATATTGTTTTTTCTTTATTTCTTTTCGAGCCTTTTCAATATCCTTAAGATGAGTAAAAGAACTAAAAAACTGTTCAAAAGTTTTTTCAATTCTTTTAAGATAATCATATTCATTGGCTGAAATTATTACATTGTTTTTGGTTAAAGTAGTCATATTGACAATATAACATAAATAATAAAATCAAGCAAAATCAGATATCAAAGAAGGGGGCGGAGCCGTAGGCTCCGCCCCCTTCTTCCCCTAGCTTGTTTTGGGTTGAGTTCCCTCTCTCCTTGGTAAGGAGAGAGGTGGAGAGAGGTGAATTAATTAATTAAGAACCTCTCCTCTTATCCTCTCCTTAGTAAGGAGAGGAGGAAATACGAATTCAGGCAACAAAAAACCACCACCGACCGAAGTCGGGGTGGTTTTTTGTTTTATCTCCTAGATGCCCGCCTTGCGTCGCTATTACTAGCAATACGAGGCAGGTTCGACCAAGAAAGAGAAATTTAATACTTTTTAAGGCGTATTATAACCAGTTTATGTTAACTCAATCTTACGATTAAGCCGCATCATTCTGCATGTTGATTGATGGGGTCTTGAATTCTGCAAGATTGTAGTTATACAAGATAGTACCAGTTGCAGCATCAGTACCATAAGAAAGACCTCCTAGAGTGGCTTGAGACAATCCATCTGCGCCAGCTCTAGAAATATATGTGATTATAAATCTTTCAGTTGTACCTTCTACTACTTCATACCAACCATCAGCATCAAGGGCACCGCCTAGAACAGCTCCGGTTGAACTTCTAATGTTAGCGTCAACAAGAGTGTCTGTTCCAGAGATAGTAACATGATGTATTGAAGCACTACCAGTACCTTCAACTGGCTCAGTGCCATCTACATACATATCTGCGCCAAAGGCAGTTACATCAAATGTGATAACAAATGTTGCTTCATCTGAGTCTGTTGTGTTGTTAATATCTCCAGCGTGACTGATTGTCGCTGAACTGGAAACAAAAGCAACATTAATACCTGTATCACGAAATGCCTGAGCTTCACCGGTGGCAGTACCAGTCATTTCTGTGGTATTTGCTAATTGATCACCTTGTTCGTTTTCAGCAACAATGAATGCGCGACCGGCTGTTGTTATAGATGCAAGAAGAGTATCTCCTGCGTCAAAATTAACATCTTCGGTAGCAGTTGCGTCAAGGTCATTAATGTCAGCTGAAATTGTGAAGTTCACAGTTGAGCCGGCAGTAATGGTGTAATCAAGGTTGTCAAAGAGAATACCGGCTATTGCTTCAGCTGTTGTAGAACAAGTTGATGCTGTTGAAAAGTTTGCTTCAGTTAGACAATTTGTTGTACCAGTAACCTCTGTGTAAGTGTTACTACCAAGTGTAAGTTTAACTGAACCTGTTATTGCGTTGATACTACCAAGTGTAGTAGCTGCAGTAAAGGTTATTGGAAGCGCATCCAACCAAACATCGGATGTACCTTCTACTTTCAATTTACCTTTCAAAAGTACAACATTATCAGTGTTGTTGGTAGCATCTACATCCACAACACTTGCAACTGGAGTGCTATTAAGAGAAACCTTAAGTATTGTATCAGATGCTGACGCAGAAGTAACGAAAAGAATTGGGATTTCAGCCTGTGTAATAGTATCTGTTGATACTACTCCTGAGCCGTCCTCATATCTAACGTTAATAGGATCAACACCCCAGGAATCTGAATCAATATCTGCTGAATCTATATTACTTGCCGCATCTACAGTGATATAGAACTTATCTGTAACACCATCTCTAACAATAGCGTTAGAAACAGTTACAGTCTTGGAATAAACACCAGCACTGTCTCTGATAAAATCAGCTGTGTTAGCTGTTCCAATTTTTGTAGTTCCTTGCCAGATTGACACTGAATCAAGATAGTCAGTAATACGATCTGAATCTGCCGCAGCATTTCCAGTTGAACTAAAGGTTAATTTGAAAGATTTAAGCCCTACATCTCCATCGGATGCTTCAAGCTCAAATCCGGCAATTTTAACATCATTTTGACCACTTCCAGTCTCTTCACTACTGTATTGTGATAATTGAGTGTATGTTACAGTGCCTGTTGTTCCTGCTAGAACTTCAGATACTACAGCTGTTCCACATGATGCGCCAGTTGTAGGACTAAATCCTGCGGTTGAAGTACAGCCTGCTGGTAGAGTAACTACGGCACCTGCACATGATAGGCCAGTTGTTGAACTGAATAATGCACCTGCTGTACATCCTGCTGGAAGTGCAGTTACTGTACATGAAGCGCCTGTCAATGAATTGAACAATGCGCCTGCTGGACAACCTGTTACTGTAACAACTGTTTCACCTGCGTTTGCTTTAGCCATAGACAATGGGCCAAAAGCACCATCAGCGGTAAGACCATTGTTTACTTGCCAAGCCATAACTTTAGCTTGGGTCAAAGGACCAAAGCTTCCATCAGCAGTAGCACCAACTAAAGTTTGAAGAGTAACAACATATGGTCCACTACTTCCTACTTTTAAAGTTGTTGTACCGAAATCATAAGCCATTGCTGTTGACGCAACTGCGAAAATAG
>JBAZOY010000070.1:0-11464 GCA_041648505.1 Syntrophales bacterium
AATCTGATCTTCAGAAGTAAGGTTGCATCTGCAACCCGCCAATATCTTGAAAACAACGGCTTTGTTGAAATTGAAACACCGTTCTTGACAAAGAGCACGCCAGAGGGTGCCCGGGATTATCTCCTCCCGAGCCGTATCAGCAAAGGAATGTTCTATGCCCTTCCCCAGTCACCACAGCTTTTCAAGCAACTACTGATGATCTCCGGATTTGACAGGTATTACCAGATCGTCAGGTGTTTCCGGGATGAAGATCTCCGGGCAGACCGCCAACCGGAGTTCACCCAGATTGACCTGGAGATGTCATTTATTGATGAGAACGATATCATCCAGTTCACAGAAGGATTAATCTTTCATCTTTTCAAAACCTGCCTGAACATGGACTTGGAGATACCATTTCCCCAAATTTCCTATCATGATGCCGTCGGCCGGTATGGGAAGGACAATCCCGATATCCGGTTTGGCCTTGAATTGACGGATCTTACCGATATCCTGAAAAACACCGAATTTAAGCTGTTTCAGGAAGTTATAGCAAGGGGCGGTATTGTCAAGGCTCTAACGGTACAGGATAATAGACAACTATCCCGAAAAGATATTGATAATCTTAAGGACTACGTTGCGAACTATGGGGCAAAGGGACTTGCCTGGGCAAGGGTCAATCCGGAGGGATGGACTTCACCGATATTTAAGTTTCTCAAAGCTCACGAAGTGGAACAAATAAACAAGAAAACAACTGCAAAAGAGGGAGATCTGATCGTTTTTGTGGCCGGCTCCGAAAGTATTGTCCATGATGCCCTCGGAAACCTGAGGACTTATCTTGCCGGGAAACTCAATCTGATTGACCATGATCAATTTGCCTTTACCTGGGTTACCGATTTCCCCCTTTTTACATACAGTGAGACAGAAAAGAGATACATATCAATGCATCACCCCTTTACCTCGCCGATCAAAGAAGATATTCCTTTTCTAGAAACCGATCCCGGCAGGGTCAGGGCGAGGGCCTACGACCTCGTCCTTAACGGAACGGAAATAGGTGGTGGAAGTATCCGTATCCACTTGCCCGATCTTCAGGCTACCATATTCCGGCTTCTTGGACTCGCCGAAGAGGAGGTGAAAATGAGGTTCGGTTTTCTCCTCGAGGCCCTCAAATATGGAGCGCCTCCCCACGGCGGCATAGCATTCGGATTTGACAGATTGACTATGATGATGACAGGTGTGGAATCCATAAGAGATGTCATCGCCTTTCCCAAGACTCAGAAAGCGGCATGCCTCCTTACCGAGGCGCCGTCAACGGTCAGTATAGAACAACTAATGGAACTCTCTTTAAAGGTCATTACTTAGAAAATACATTTTCAGATTAAAATTGATATAAAAAGTTTACGGGGGAAATTAAATCGTAATAAATTTTAAAATACTTGAAAGCACAATAAATACAGCGTATATATAAACGTAGTCTTCCCCCTACAGAGTAGAGAGCAGGAGGAAATTTGGACAGACAGGTAGCAATAAGCTTTGAAGACAACGTAATTAAAGTCGTCTTCGCATCATCGAGAAAGGGGAAAACTGTTGTCCAAAGAACACTCTTTCTCAAAGATGAGGAATTTGATTCTTTCCTGAAAACCACCAGATTGTCCAACCTCACTGTTATCTGTCATTTTCAAAGATTTTACAGTAACATTGTCTCAGCCCCACCCGCCAAGCCGGCGTATCTCAAAAAAATCGTCGAGGCCGAAATAAAGAAAAGCTTTCCGGAACTCGGTAGCTTTTCTTTATTTTACGCTGTTCTTAAAGAAAAAACAGCCGAAGAAAAAGGATTGAAGAGCGTGTTTTACTTCGCTATAGCTAATAGTGAATTATATGAAATTATCGAACGATTCAACAGGCACGGACAGACGGTTAAGTATATGTATCCTGATATACTGCCGCTTTCGAAACTTATCCGGTCTTCGGACGAACTCAGCAAAAAAACCGTTCTCTGTATTGCGACATCAGAAACGGAAAAACCCCTGTTTCTCTTAAAGAACGGGCAGCTCCGTTTTATCAGAATCATTAAATCTTCTGGAAAGGATATTGATGATATTGACGTTGAAAATATTAATATGACTGTAAGCTACTGCACACAGGTATTAAAACTGAATCCGGAGCAAATTCTTCTGATGAATGTCCCGGAACGGGAAGAAACAGATCCTTTACAAACAATTGTTCCAGTAGTCACAATAAGCTATCCTTCAAACGTCCTGGCCTCTCAAGAAACACTCAGAAACTTTATTACACCTCTGTCTTCAATTATCTTTAACCATGATCTAAAAAACGATAATCTCCTCCCCTCAAAGTACCGGACGCTGCACCTCCAGAAACGTATGGCCGCTTATTCCACAGTTCTTTTTCTATTGTTTTCCTTCATCGGCCTGGGCTATCTCCTGATGAATCTGAGAGAAATTTCAATACTGAAAAAAAACATTAATTCACTAAGAAAGGACGTTACAGAAATAGAATCTATAGTCCCCGCTTATGAAAAAGATTCCGAAAAGCTACAGCAGTTAACACCTTTAATTAACTTGATCAATGAAGCCCATTCAATTCCTGACATCCCAAAGACATTGGCTGCTTTAAAATTTCTGCCCCTGGAAAATACGAATATCCAGAACATTCAAATAAATAACAAGAAAGATTCACTGCAAATTCAAATTGCGGGGAGTATTAACGCGAAGAACTTTGGTGATATGCATAAAATCTTCCAGGAGCTTGTAAAGAGTTTCGGTCAGATGCCTGGTACGGCTGTTACTTCAAAAAGCATCGATATAAGAAATAATAAGTTCCAGATTGATATTGAAAGCAAGATACTGTGAGTCATATCCATGGATAAGAAACTGAAAAAAAATTTATTTTATTATGCAGCCTCTGCACTGTGTGCTGTGATAATTATTTCCGGCACGTTACTTTCAGGCAAATATGTTACAAGTCTCTCAGATAAATTAAATCAATTCCAGACCCTCAGGATAAACAGCATCAAGATGAAGGTCGCGACCCAAAATATGAGGACAACCTCGCGGAGCGTCCTGTCAATAATTTCTCCCTATCTCAAGCAAGAAGAGATGGAAGGCGCTATCCTCACGACTATTGACTCAATAAAGGCCAATATGAAAGATCCGGACATTACGGTTTCAGATTTTAAAAAGAGCAGCAATGAAATTGTGCTGCCTCTAACCATATCCGGTCAGATTCATGACTATACATCCTTTGTTAACCATATCGGATACTTGCAATCATTGTTCTCACCATTTTTTTTCATCGATACTATTTCCATATCAAAATCGTCGGATGAAAAGAAAGATGATGTTTGTTTTGTAATAAACGGCCTCTTAAAAACGCAATCTCTCGGTACTTAGGATCGAATCATGAACAATGATACGAAAATCTTTATCCTCTTAATATCAATCCCTCTTGCAGCCGTTTTATTGATCTTTTTTATTTCAACGGTGAAGTTTGAACCGGCACTTTCTCCCGTAGAAAGTAAAATCTTAAGCTTCAACCAAGAAAACATTCCCAATATCGTTGAACGGAAACCCATAACCATAAACCATATCAGGAGTCCGATCAGCATTACTATCGCTAAAACACCGGCTTCGGACTATCCAAAAACATCTCTTGTAGAAATGGCACCCCCTCCCGTGGTAACAGAAAAAAGAGTGTCGTTTATACTTGTGAACCAGGACAGAAAAATTGCGATCATTGACGGCAAGCTTGTTAGTGAAGGGGACGTCATTAATCGTCAGAAAATTAAGAAAATTGAAAAAAACAGGGTACTATTAAAAGACAAGGGAGACGAAACATGGCTGACCTTAGAATAAGGAAACATTCGCCGGTGAAAACCGGTCATTTTACATATAAACTCCTTCTATGTACCATTCTGGGCATTTTGTTCATCTCTTGTGCCTCCGTCGACATAAAAAGGGAAATACAAATACCTAAAGAAGAAGTAACATCAGAGCAGACTCCGCCAGAACCAATACCTATACCTGATCTTGTTCCTGTTCACGAAGATGTTTCGCCTTTAAAAACGAAAATTGTTGACATCTCTGCAAGAAATACTCCCTTAAGAGATGTTCTTTTTATCATATCGGAGGCCACGGATCTTAATATGATCATGGAGAACGAGATAAACCCCGAACTTTTAATTACACTAAATTTGAAAAATGTTACCGCTGAAGATGCTTTAAACAGGGTCTGTTCCGTTGCCGATTATTTTTACACTGTAAAAGACAATATGCTGTCTATAAAGGCGACATCCACAAAAATATATGAACTGGGATATCCCGCAGTAGTACAAACCTATAATACAGACCTCGGCGGCGATATGCTCGGTGGCGCAACATTGGGAACAGGGGGAAGCTCTAATGTCAAGGGCAACATTACTCAAAAAACAGAGACTGATAAATCTGCCTATAACTTTTGGGATGTCATTGAAAAAGCCCTCGAAAAAATTATAAACGCTTCGCCAGTACCATCGTCCGCTGCACGTCAGAGCTTTACGGTCAACAGGCTGACGGGAACTATTATTGTTACAGCAACGAAAAAGACCCTCGAAAATATCGACACTTATATCAATACAATCAAAAAAATCATTAACCGACAGGTTCTTGTGGAAGCAAAGATAATTGAAGTCAATCTGTCCGACGGTCTTCAATTCGGCATTGACTGGAATTATGTGTTACATTCGCGGGAGGGACGTAGTGAAACTTTCGCGACGGGACAATTTGCCGATGTAGTCACCCCCACCGCTCCCAACTTCAGCATTACAACAGTAGCATCTGATTTCACTTCTCTTCTTCGCGCGATCCAAACTCAGGGAGAAACGAGAATCCTGTCCAACCCCCGGATAAGTATCATGAACGGACAGACATCAATCTTGAGCGTAGGGCAGAATACCAATTTTATTTCAAAAATAGAAACAACAACCACAACTGGAACCACCCCCGTTACAACATTTACGATAACCACAAACAGCCTGCTTTCCGGAATTATGATCGGCATTGTTCCATTCATCAGCGAGAACGGCGATGTATCCCTGACCATTACCCCCATCACTTCAGACCTAACCAAACTTGATGAACGAAAGATCGGGACACCGGATAGTTCGGGAAATTATCCTTTTCTCATCCAACTGCCCACAACCGCTCTCCGGCAGTTGAGTACCACCGTAAAAGTCAAAAACAGACAAATGGTCATCATCGGAGGCTTGATCTCCGAGAAGGAACTGATAGAAAACAGCAAAGTTCCGTGGCTCGGCGACATCCCCGGTTTGGGTTACTTATTTAAAAGTAAGACCAAAAAGGTTACGAAATCCGAGCTTGTCGTATTAATTCAACCCGTGATCATATCCACCAGATAAGGTTCAAAAATAATTACGCAGTGGCGACCTGCATAAAATACGGCATATTTTAGTGGATTGTCTGAAAGGACCCGGAACACTATGGCGACATTTAAGATCGGCGAAATCCTTCAATCAAAGGCCCTTATAAATGATAAACATATACAGATCGTTCTTGTCCAGCAAAAAATCACCGGCGAGCTTTTCGGAGACGTCGTCGTTAAGCTTGGTTTCGTCTCTTCGAAGGAACTTGGACAAGCCCTAGCTGAACAGGTTGGGATGGAATATATTGATCTGAGCCAGCACCACATTTCCGAAGAAGCTTTGAAACTTATTCCAAAAGAGGTAGCGGAAAGCACGGGCTTCATCCCCATAGAAGTCGTAGATGGAAGACTGAGCATAGGGATCACAAACCCTAGCAATATCATTGCCGTTGATAAAGTCACATCTCTTACGAAGGTACAACCAAAACTGTACATGGTTGACCCTGACGGCTTCCGTGAATCCCTTGAAAAGGGTTATTTCTTCCTTGAAAATCCAATTCACCAAAACATAGGAAAGATCATTAAAGAAATCAAAGAAACAAGAACAGCCGGCGGTTCTACCGTAACCTCCCTGACGGATCTTATGTTCATGGACGGAATTCGTAAAAATGCCACAGATATACACATTAACCCCGCTTCAGACATGATCCATGTTTTTTATAGAATTGACGGGGTATTAAATTATGGTCACGGCCTCCCCAAAATAGCTCACGCCGGGATCGCATCAAGGATTAAAATTCTTGCAAAACTTGATATAGCCGAAACACGACTTCCACAGGACGGCTCCTTCACCTATGAATTTTTAAGAAAAAATTATGATATCCGTGTGTCAACCATTCCTACCATATACGGGGAAAATATAGTTATGAGAATTCTTGCCGGCACCGGTTCTCTCCTGAGGCTTGAAAAGTTAGGCTTCGACAAACATTCCGCGAAGAATATCAAGGAATTATTCCAAAAACCGCATGGAATTATACTGATCGCCGGTCCGACAGGTTCCGGCAAAACAACGACGCTATACGCCGCTTTGAGGGAGATAAATATCCTTGAAAGGAATGTGCTTACCGTCGAAGACCCCGTTGAATACAAACTTAGTATGGTCAAGCAGAGCCAGGTCAACGAGAAGACCGGTTATAGTTTTGCCTTCGCAGCAAGAAATTTCATGAGGCAGGACCCGGACGTCATGCTCATCGGAGAAATCAGGGATGAAGAGACAGCACAAATAGCCGTACGAACATCTATTACGGGCCACCTTGTTCTTTCTACCATTCACGCAAACGACGCAGTAACTTCCATCCCAAGGCTGATAGACATGAAGGTGGACAAGTTTCTGGTATCATCATCACTGCTTGCCATTATTGCCCAGAGACTGGTAAGAAAGATCTGCTCCGGATGTAAAAAAGAGTATCCCCTCAATGATAACGAACAAAAACTTTTTCATGACTACGGCATACCGCCCGGAAAGATCTTTAAGGGAGAGGGATGCAGCAAGTGCAATGGCACTGGTTTCTCCGGTAGATCGGTTTTAGGAGAGGTCTTAATCATCGACGATGAGCTGAGAGAATTGATTTTTTCCGATGTTCCCATAACGGCAATACAATCGGCAGCGGTTAAAAAAGGTATGATAACGTTGAAAGAGGATGGTTTAAGAAAAGTAGCCAGCGGTATAACGTCACTTGATGAATTGCTCAGGGTAGTCGGATGAACAATTATTACTACAAGGCGGTAGATGTAAATGGTGTCCTGAACAGAGGCACGATGGAGGCCATTAATCCTGTATCCGCTCATGAAAATCTCACGGCAAAGGGTTTATTTGTTCTCCAGGTAAAAGAATCCGGCAAGATCTTGAAAAAACTCAGGGAGAAATATGCCACTCTGGGCGTAAAAAGGAAGGAAGTCATAGAATTTTCATTAAATTTAGCCATTATGCTCCGGGCCGGTGTCCCCATCATCACCGCCTTAGAAGACATCACAAACATCACGACCAATGGTCATCTGAAATCGGCATTAAGCGACATTAAAAAAAATATCCAGATGGGCACTAAATTTTCAAGTGCCCTGGATTCTTACAAAACAATATTCCCTGATGTTCTAATCAGGCTTGTAACGGTCGGCGAAGAAACGGGGCGGCTTGATATCAGCCTCTCAGAGATTGCAGGTCATCTTCAGAAAATGGAGGATCTCAGTTCCACGGTAAAGCGAGCCCTTATCTATCCTGCTTTCTCACTGATTACCACAGGCGCCGCTTTTGTGTTCTGGGTTGCCTACGTCTTGCCGAAAATCATGCAGGTTATTATTGACATGAAAGTCCCAATGCCTTTGCTCACGAAGATTCTTTTTGAATTTAGCAAGTTTGCTGAAAATTTCTGGTATATTTTCATCGTCTTTCCCATAATGATTTTTATTACTATACAGATAATCAAATTGAGACCTTCAACAAAATATCACTGGGATTTTATAAAAATCAAACTACCCATCGTAAGGCTGGTGCTTTACAATAAGCTGCTTGCCCTTCTGTCTGAACAACTGCGATTGCTGATTTCGGCAGGGATCACGATAGATCGTTCTTTTGATATAGCTGCTGATGTGGTGGGGAATGAAGTCTTCAAACGGGCGATACTGGAATCAGAGAGAGACATCACTGCTGGAATCACGGTGTTTGATGCAGTGAGCGCCCACAAAATATTTCCCCCTCTGTTCACCAGGATGGTTGCCATCGGGGAGTCGAGCGGTAACCTTGACCAACAGTTCAACTTTCTCGCCGAATATTACTACAAAATAGTTGACGACGCCTCTGAAAAACTGGGGAAAATGATTGAGCCCATCCTCTTGATATTTTTAGGTCTTCTAATGGGGCTCATCGTCGCAGGTGTATTATTGCCCATGTACGATGTTTTTTCAAAATTAGGGACGACCTGATTAAACATGGATTACCTGGAATTCTTTAACCTTAGCGAAGATCCTTTTGGACTCACACCGGATTCGGCTTACTTTTATCCTTCCAGAATGCACAATGACGTCCTGGCTTCCCTGGATTACGCTGTAGAACAGAAAGAGGGTTTTTCCCTGATCGTCGGCGAGCCTGGAACGGGAAAAACAACCATTCTGAAGATATTGATAGACCGGTGGAAGGAAAAAGCCGAAATCTCTCTTGTCCTGACCCCCAGATTGCCCCCCGAGGAATTGTTGCAGGCCGTTCTGGATGACTTAAATATTCACCTGCAAACGACAAATAAAAACGAGTTGATCAAAGCTTTCAGGGATTTTCTCATAGATCGTTCGTTAGCGGGCAAAAGAGTAATTATCGTTATAGATGAAGCTCAAAATCTCTCAGATGACTCTCTTGAAGAATTGAGGTTGCTCTCAAATTTGGAGACGGAAAAGGAAAAACTTCTCCAGATAATCCTCGTCGGTCAGCCTGAAATCCAGAGAAGGCTGAATTCCGACGGCTTAAGACAACTGGATCAAAGGATCACGATCAGGGCGACATTGAGGCCTCTAACACAGTTAGAAACATCTGATTATATTATTTTCAGATTAATCAAAGCAGGTAAAGGTTCTGCCATATTTAATGAAAAAGCAAAAAAATCAATATATAAACTCTCGCGCGGTGTGCCAAGATTGATTAACCTCATCACATCAAGATCCATGATGGTGGCTTACCTGGACACAAGCTACCACATCAAAAGAAGACATGTTCTCGATGCTGCAAAGCATGCAGCCCAGTCTCAACCAAAAATTATTCCATGGAAAAGGCTTATTAGTTATGGAACTGTTCTTCTCCTTTTGTTTTCCTTGATTACTATCACCGTTATCAATTACATCGTGAGTCATCGTGATGGATATTCGACAAATCTAACGAATATTCCCGCTATTCAACCGAATATGTCCAACGATATATCCGAAAAAACTAAATCTGTGTTCCCAGATAAGCACAACTTACCCGATGTCACCGATAATCCGGCTCTTGTAAAACAAACCGCTTATGCGGGAAAACAAAGAAAGGTAACCGTGACCGTCTACGCCGCCCGACTGAGAGAAAGCCCGTCATTACAGGCAGAAATAAAAGGGCTGGCTTTGAAAGGTGAAAGCTTTGAAGTTATTGATGAGTGGACACAATCTAGTGGAAATAAGTGGTATAAAGTAAAAATCGCCGGCGGGCAAGAGTGCTGGATCGCATCTTATATCGTCAGTATAAGTTCACCTCGTTAGTTGCAACAATCGTTCGTTAACAAAATCCCATGTTTGAGAGCCTGCGCTATCTACAGACATGGCCATCTTATAGAAATTGACGGCATCCGCTGTTCGTCCCTGTTCTTCTGCAATCCGGGCAAGGCCCATGTATCCCTCAATTTTCCCTGTCTCAGAAAGAATGATAAAATATTTGCCGGCTTTATCAAGATCATCCATCTTTTCATATATAAGCCCGAGGTTTAACAGAATAACTTGATTTTTCGGCTCCATGGACAGGGCTTTTAAAAGATAACCTTCACTTTCACGATAATTACCAAGCTGGCCGTATGCAGCGCCAAGATTTATAAGAGAAGGGGTATAGTCTCTTCTTAAACTGTAAGCCCTTTTCGCATAATCTATCGCTTCCTCATACAAACCCAGATGGATCAGAGCACATGAGATATTATTTATAACCAGATAATTGTCGGGTTCGATGTCAAGAACCTTTTTATAATTGGAAAGCGACCGCTGGTAATCCTTCTCCGTTTCAAATGTCCTTGCCATGTAAAGATACAGGTCCCTATCCTGTTTGGATATATTTCTTTCTGATTCCCCTGTTGTCTTTAACCCGCTGCCCATACCGGGCTCTTTTTTTCGTCCCCTTTCCTTCAACGCACCGGTAGATACCGATATCGCATCCTGTTTAGAACTTCTCGCAACTAATTTTTCACGAGTGTGGCGGACAGGCTCGGACTTCGGCTTTTGCTCAACAGCAGTATCTACGTCTTGCGAACCATGAGGGGATTTTGCCGGTTGAGGAACTTGCGACAGGGATTGCGTCGGTAAAGGAACTGCAACATGAGGGATTCTTTTAACTTCCGGTGTTGTTTGTTGTGTTACCCGTGAAAGATTGGGAGGTGGAAGTAATGATTTCCAAGGGAAAAAGAAAACAGCACCGGACCCTAAAAAAATCCCGCATAAGGCAACAACGGGAATCAAAAACCTTTTTCTGGCCTTTCTCCTCGCCGTCTCTTCCAATACAGAATCCCTGAGAATAGGTGGGATATCCCTCTTGTGGTCCCCCTGTCTGACTCCGGAAAGCAAATCTGTTATAAGGCTCATGGTTTACCTTTTATGTCAGAACCATCTTTTGAGTGAACTCTAAAGTACAGAGATTGGCCTGTATTTTCTGTTTCCCGATGCGCTCTCTTGTTTCTCGCTATCTTTTCATTTTGCGTTTTTTCCTTCTCTATTTCACGAAAAATCTTCCATGAATAGTCCACCCGCTTGCCCTTGTTGCACGCATTATAACATCCAACAGCCTCCCAGGAATATCCATGCCTGTCAATACAATTCCTCAGTATTTTCGCCCCGATCATCACATTGTAGCAGGGATCAGACATAAGTTCATTTCTGTCAATTTGAAGCGTCTCAAGCCAGTTAGAGTTGATCTGCATCAAGCCCAGGTCAGCAGAACCGTTTTTGTTACTGTTTACAGCGTTTGAATCCAGACCTGATTCCGCACGGGCAACCGATTTAAGGAGAACCGGACTGATATTATACATATTCCCCGCCTCCTCAAAGCAAAAAGCCCCTGCTAAATACGGTATAAACAGCAAAAAAAGGCAAACCGCCATACACAGCATCATCGGTAGCAGCTTTTTTATCATCAACAGAAAACTCCTTACGATGCCTCATTCAACCGGATGGTTCAAACTCACTAAGAATAGTGTAAATTATAGTTGCAAAATATTTTCATTGCAAGGAGTTAAACCTTTTTTGTCAAGAGCAAATAGAATTGTCCGGTTTTGTAGCAAATGAATTGTCCGCTTTTTCTGTTCTTCCAGGGAGTCCTATTTTGAGAACAGGAGGTGAGCGG
>JBAZOY010000071.1:0-11011 GCA_041648505.1 Syntrophales bacterium
GAACACCTCCGTATCTATTTTGGTGTTCACAGAATTACGTGATAGCTATTCGATTGTCAGAGAACTTTGTTTGCTATGTGCTGGCACATTTTTCCGTTATCGATGTCCTGGCACTCAACATATAGGTGTTATGAATGTAAGCATCTCAAAAGTAATTGTGGTCTCGCTAGAGGTGATCGTCATTGATTTCCGATTGAAAGGATGTATGTCCTTTAAAATCGCCGCATGCTACATTTCAGGATGTAATAACTTGTGGTCTTCTTTACACTTGCTGTCAAGGTAACTTCGCCTTATGATACTTCTTAATCCAGGACCGAGTCCAACACAACCCGATTACTCCTGAGCATTTCAGCGGCGATTATCAACCTTTGGATCTCACTAGTTCCTTCCCCTATAGTGCATAGACGGCTGTCCCTCCAGTAACGTTCCACAGGGAAATCTTTAGTTAATCCGTAGCCTCCGTGAATCTGTACAGCTTTGTAGGTGACTCTGTCAGCCATTTCAGAGGCATAGAGTTTTGCCATGGATGATTCCTTTGTATACCTTTTTACTCCCTTATCTTCCATGTAAAGTCCTCTGTAAGTTAAGAGTCTTGCGGCATCGATCTCTGTGCCCATATCAGCAATCATTGCCCGGATGAGCTGAAAATCAGCGATCGGCTTCCCAAATTGTATTCGTTCCTGAGCAAATTTTATCGAAGCCTCAAGAGCGGCTCTCGCTATCCCTATCGCGCCTATTGCTACATAGAGTCTCATAACGTCATAGAGACCCATCATATCGCTAATTCCTTTGTTTAATCTGCCGATCAGATTCTCCTTTGGTACCCGGCAATTCTCAAATATCAACTCACCATTACTGAACGCCCTGTTATTAGTGAAGTTAACTTTTCTGCCAATAGTCATCCCCGGTGTGTCTTTTTCTACCATTATAGTGCTTAGTCCACCGTAACGATCCTCAGCAGTGCGAACAGTAACAAAATAAAAGTCGGCCTTGCCCAGATTGGTAACAAACCACTTTGTCCCATTAATTACCCATTCATCTCCTTCCAGTACTGCACGGGTTGAAATAGATGCTGCATCTGTCCCTGCATCAGCTTCGGTACCGGCGTGCGCCCCTATTTTCTTCCCATCGTATATACGTGGGATCAGACTTTTCTTAGTTTCTTCTGTTCCTACTTTCCATACTTCATATGCCATATACCAAGCCGTGTTAGCTACTATAGCAGCAACAAAAGAATCGTGTGCCATCTCCTCGCTGATTATCGCCTGATCTATGTGGCTTCCTCCCATCCCGCCATATTCTTTAGGCATGACAACCCCTACTAACTTTAATTTTGAAAGTTTTTCAACGATACTGTAATCGAACTCTCCTGTTTTATCGAACGCTGCTGCCTTGGGAGCTATCTCTTTGTCGCAGAATTCTCTAATGACTTTTCTTAATACTTCCTGTTCCTTTGTGTAACCAAAATCCATCTTATCGTTCTCCTTTTTTATGCGTTTTTCTTGTATAGGATGTATTTTTATCTTACTTCTTTATAATAGCCCATTTGTAGTCGATAAATCGTACACCTTTTTTTAATACTACGCTTAATACTCCTTGAAATTGAAGATCAAAAATCTTCCAGGCTACTCCTTCCCTTAAAAGAGACTTGCTATATGCTGCATAAACTTTAACCTGTAAAAAGCGCACTGTAAATATCTGATTTTTTTCTTATGCTCAGGTGGAAGGGTTGTCAACAAAATTATAAATCTTATTGTAAATTTTACAGACATGCATGGTTAACGGTTGCTTCGGAGTTTGCATTTTGTTATAAAATAAGTTCAGTCGATGAAATAAGGAAGGACATTTATGGCAGACAGGATAGAAATCAGTTTTAAAGAAGGGATCAGGGATGCCCTTGGTGAGAAGATCAGGAGAAGGATTATCGAGCATCTCCAGATCAGCGTTGACGAGGTAAAGACTATCGAGGTTTATACCATTGATGGTCAGTTTACAGGAGAGGAATTACAAATGGCTGCTACTGGTCCTCTTTCCGACCCCATTATTCAGGATTTTACCATTAACAGGGGAATGGCCGACCATTTTGACTGGTTGATCGAGGTCGGATTCAAACCTGGTGTTACAGACAATATAGGAAGGACGGCGCGGGAGGCACTGCATCTGCTGTTCGAAAAATCAGCAGAGCACCTTATGGGGGTTTATACCTCCAGGCAGTACCTGATAAGGGGTTCCATCAGCAGAATGGATGCGGCAAGAATTGCATCCGCCCTTCTTGCCAATGAACTGATCGAGCGTTATGAAATTATAGAGGGCAGGATATGGGATAGAGATAAGGGGGTGACTCCCTATGTGCCGCGTGTAGTGGTTGCCGACCACCCAGAGACGGAAGAGATTGATCTGAATGTGGATGATCAGGCGCTCCTAATGATCAGCAACGAAAGGGTTCTGGCCTTGAATCTGGCCGAGATGAAAACCCTTCGTGACTATCTGAAGGGTGAAGCAGTCCAGAGAGAGAGAGGAAAACTCGGTCTTGGTGAGAAGATGACCGATGCCGAGCTTGAATGTCTCGCCCAGACCTGGTCTGAACATTGTAAGCACAAGATATTTAACAGTCTTATCACCTACGAAGACGAGAATGGCATAATTTTTAATATTAATTCCCTCTTCGACAGTTATATAAAGAGATCCACAGGGGAAATCAGGAAACGTCTGGGTGTCAATGACTGGTGTCTCTCTGTTTTTGCCGATAATGCCGGGATCATTAAATTCAATGATGATTATAATCTTGTCTTTAAGGTAGAAACCCATAATTCTCCTTCAGCCCTTGATCCTTACGGCGGTGCTCTTACCGGGATCGTCGGTGTGAACAGAGATCCATTCGGTACGGGAAAGGGGGCCAAGTTGATCTTCAATACGGATATATTCTGCTTCGCGCCTCCTTCATATGCAAAGCCTCTACCTAAGAGAATTCTACACCCGAGGCGTATCTATGAAGGTGTTCGGGAAGGGGTGGAACACGGAGGAAACAAAAGCGGCATTCCAACAGTCAACGGATGCATCGTTTTTGATGAGCGTTATCTGGGGAAACCTCTCGTCTATTGCGGGACGGGGGGGATCATGCCTTCCCTCATCGGGGGGGAGGTAACGCACACAAAAGAGGTTTTACCGGGTGATCTGGTTGTCATGACCGGAGGCAGGATCGGTAAAGACGGCATACACGGGGCAACCTTCTCTTCGGAAGAGCTGCATGAGGGTTCTCCCGTAACTGCTGTTCAGATTGGCGATCCCATTACCCAGAAGAAGATGACTGATTTCCTCCTGATAGCGAGAGATCAGAATCTATATCGTTGTATTACCGATAACGGCGCCGGCGGTCTTTCATCGTCGGTGGGTGAAACGGCCTGCTTCTCCGGTGGCTGTGAGATTGATCTGGAAAAAGCGCCGCTGAAGTATGCCGGTCTTGCTCCCTGGGAGATTCTCATATCCGAATCTCAGGAGAGAATGACCCTGGCGGTAGATCCGGTCAAAATAGATGCGTTTCTTGCCCTGGCCGGGAAAATGGGTGTAGAGGCTACCGTACTGGGTAGATATACCGATTCGGGAAAGTTTCATATATTGTACGGGGGGAAAACAGTAGTCTATCTGGATATGAATTTCCTCCATGGGGGGCTGCCTCAGATGTGCTTGCATGCGAAGTGGTCGCCACCCAGTTACGAGGAGCCCAATTTCCCGGAGCCGGAGAATATGGGGCAAGCGCTGAAAGAAATGCTTTGCAGGTTGAATATATGCAGTAAGGAGTCCGTTGTCAGACAATACGACCATGAGGTTCAGGGGGGAAGTGTAGTCAAGCCACTGGTGGGTGTTGCCGATGATGGTCCTTCCGATGCCGCGGTGATCCGTCCTCTCCTCGATTCCTTTGAAGGAATAGTGGTAGCCAGTGGTATCTGCCCCCGTTACAGCGATATTGATACTTACCACATGGTAGCCTGCACCATTGATGAGGCGATAAGAAACTGCATTGCTGTGGGTGGTACTCTGGAGCGGATGGCCGGACTGGATAATTTCTGCTGGTGTGATCCGGTCCAGTCGGAAAAAACGCCCGACGGCGAGTATAAGCTGGCCCAGCTTGTCCGCGCTAACATGGCTCTCTATGATTATACAACAGCCTACGGTGTCCCCTGTATTTCGGGGAAAGACAGTATGAAAACGATTATCAGATCGAAGGAATAAAGATTTCGATACCTCCCACCCTTCTGTTTTCCGTCATCGGTAAGATCGAGGATGTCAGACGGGCTGTCACAATGGACGCCAAGGAGGCGGGCCATCTCGTCTATATCCTTGGTGTTACTTATCCTGAACTCGGTGGTTCCGAGTGGTACGCCATGCACGGCTTTATCGGGAACATGGTGCCTAAGGTCTTGGCGAAAGAGGCTAAGATACTGTATGAAGCCTTGAGTCAGGCTATCCATGCAGGTCTTGTAGCTTCCTGTCATGACCTTTCTGATGGTGGGCTCGGTGTTGCTCTTGCCGAGACTGCCTTTGCCGGCGGACTGGGTATGTTGATAGACCTGGCCCTCGTTCCTGTGAAGGGGATTGACCGGGATGACACCATCCTCTTTTCAGAATCCCAGAGCCGATTTGTCGTGACGGTCTTGCCTGCCTTCAAGGAACGATTCGAAGAGATGATGGGAGATTGTACTATAAGTCGGATCGGAGAGGTACTTTCCGAAGGTATGTTAAAGATAAACGGAGTCAGGGGGGAACGAATTATCGAGGAAGATATCGGCCATTTAAAGGCTCTGTGGCAGCAGCCGGTCAACTTTTAGGAGTTGTCAATGGGAGCGCCTGACAACTGCGGTACAGCCGGTCTTTACATCCATATTCCCTTCTGCCGGAGGAAATGCAATTACTGTGACTTCTATTCCGAAATTTCCCTCCATCAGATTCCCCATTTTCTGAAGGCCCTTTTCGGAGAAATGGAGCTTTACCGTCAGATATTCAGCCGGTTTGACACACTCTATATCGGCGGGGGCACTCCTTCCGTCCTTACAATAACAGATTTCGAGGGTATTCTGTCGCGGGTTAAGGGGACCTTTTCCCTATCTCCTGATACGGAGATTACTGTGGAAGTCAACCCGGCAGATGTTGACCATGATTATCTCAAATCTCTCCGTCAACTGGGTGTAAATCGTCTTAACGTAGGGGTTCAATCTTTTAATGAAAAGGATCTTTCCTTTCTCGAACGCAGACATAACCCAAGTCAAGCCCTCCTCGCCGTTGAATATGCTCAGGAAGCTGGTTTTAGCAACATAGGCCTCGATTTGATTTATGGTATCCCCGGTCAGAACAGCCGGGCCTGGCTTGATAACCTTTCCCTGGCTGTATCGCTAAATATAGCGCATCTTTCCTGTTATCAGCTAACCGTGGAATCCCGTACGCCTCTCGGTAAAAGATATCAGAGAGGAGAATTTACCATCCCCGATGAAGAAACAGAATATAACCTGTTTATAGAAACATCAAAAACGCTTGAAGATGCGGGGTATATCCATTACGAGGTATCGAACTTTGCAAAAGATATTAGTATGGCATCAAAACACAATCAGAAATACTGGGATCACACACCTTACCTCGGACTTGGGCCCGCTGCTCATTCTTTTGTGGACAATCGGCGCTGGTGGAACCACCGGTCTGTTGATCAATATGTCAGAGATATAGAAACGGGTAGTCCACCCGTTGAAGCGGCAGAGACCATGACTACCGAACAATTACAACTGGAAGCCCTGTTTCTAGGTCTCCGCACGAAAAAGGGGGTCCAACTGAGAGATTTTTCCAATCAGTACCAATGCGAGCTCTTATCTGAAAACAGCAAGATACTGGCTACGCTCAGTAAAGCTGGATTGGTTGAAATCAGAGACGGTTATCTCTATCCCACCCGTACCGGCCTTGCTGTGGCTGACAGCCTGTGCCTATTGTGAATTATTTCTAACGGAGGGATCGCTGAAAACGCAAAAAATATTTTATGCACTAGAGAGTAACTTTTTCAGAGCTTCACAAATATTCCTTGACAGTGTATATTTGTGAAAATATACGTAATAGAGGTATGATCAGTTAAGCTCACGTTAGAGTGTTACACATAAGTAATGTTACCATGTACCCGCGATGGGAACATGAGGGGTATAGGGCAGAAAGATAAGGCGGACAAGAAGGAAGAAAAAACATTATGGCCATTTCTAAAAAAATCCAGGGATTTCTTGGCAGTTCCTCCTGGATCAGGAAGATGTTTGAAGAGGGTGTCAGTCTTAAAAACCAATATGGGGCAGCTAATGTTTTTGATTTCAGCCTGGGGAATCCCAACCTTGAACCTCCCCTCCGGTTTAAAGAATTACTCCGGCTTGTGGCGGGGAAAGATATTCCCGGCATGCATGGTTATATGCCTAATGCCGGATATCCGGAGACGAGGAGTGCTGTCGCTTCCTGTCTCAGGAAAGAGCATGGCGTGTTGTCCTTGTCCGCTGAACATATTATTATGACCTGTGGGGCAGGGGGGGCGCTAAACGTAATCTTAAAGACCCTCCTCGATCCGGGCGATGAAGTAATCATTCCCGCACCGTTCTTTGTTGAGTACAGATTTTATGTGGACAACAGCGGTGGTATAACAAAGCTCGTAAAAACGAAGGAAGATTTTTCCCTTGATCTTGGAGAAATAGACATAACCTTTACAGAAAAAACAAAGGTTGTTTTAATCAATTCTCCCAATAATCCAACGGGGAAAGTGTATGGCGAAGCAACAATAAGGGAACTTACCGCTCTTATTGAAGAAAAAAGCAGACTGTATAGAAAGGATATTTACCTTATCTCTGATGAGCCTTACCGTGATATAGTTTATGATGGCGTGAAAGTGCCGAGTATAATGTCAGCCTGTAAAAACAGCGTTATAGCTTCTTCTTATTCCAAGAGTCTATCTCTTGCCGGGGAAAGGATCGGTTTCATCGCGGTCAATCCGGAGATGGCGGACGCCGTGGAGGTCGTTAATGGAATGATCCTGTGCAATAGGATGCTTGGCTTTGTCAATGCACCCGCCCTTATGCAGAGAATAGTGTCCGGAATGCAGGGAGAGAGGGTCGATGTGGAGGAATACAGGAGAAAGAGAGACATGCTTTGTGATGGTCTTTCCTCGTTTGGTTACCGGTTCACCAGACCCGAGGGGGCATTCTATCTCTTTGTACGTGCTCCTATAGAAGATGATATTGAATTTGTCAGAGCCTTGCAGAGGAGAAAAATCCTTACCGTCCCCGGCAGCGGATTTGAGGGGGCAGGATATTTTCGTATTGCCTACTGTGTGGATGATGCTACTATCATTAATGCGATGGAGGGATTCAGACAAACATTGAAGGAATATCTTAAATTTTGAGGACAGGTAGAGGAAACGGGATTTTTTAATTACACTGCCTAGATGTAAAGGAGGGAAAACGATGGAAGAAGAAAAAGCCGTCAGGATAAAAGATTTTATTGACCTTGCCAAGGAAGGTAAGAAAGTTGAAGTGGAAATTGAATTGAGGACACAAAACATCCAGCAGAAAATCCATCCTGGTGACACAGAAGATAAGAAGGGTGAAGTAGATGCATATCTCCTCATAGGAGACTATAGCTTTAAAGTGGAAGGAAAAGAACAGGGAGAGGACAGTAAAGTTTCAAAAATCTATGTTTGGGGATTTGCGGAAGAATCTATTGGTACTCGCAGGATACATAGGAATATCGCAAATGATCGCTTAGAGATGGATTACCAGCGCCTAAGGGCGGCCGGTGTCGAATTTGAGCCTAAATATTTCTCTAAGTGTTTATTATAGGAGAATACATATATCTGGTGACGTTTATACTCCTGACTATGCCTCGGAAGTGGTGTGGCTGGGGGTATAACCAGAATTGCTTTATTTGCATCTTTCCAGAGAGTTACAAGTTGTCGGGAAAGTTCCTTTATTGATTTCATTAATTTATATCGGGATGTGCCTCAAATAAAGGGGAGTCTTAATGGAAGAATCTGAGTTACGAGAGACGTTTCTCGATATAATTACTGCTGAAGATTCCGGTACGAGATATGATTTGAAGTGGTGGATAGCCATACCATTAAAGAGAACCTTGGTAAAAAAACAAGAAACTCCCCAAAAAGACAAGAAAATTTCGAAAATAATGGGTAGAAAATGTGATATTTTTTGAAAAACCCTGTCATTTTAAATCTTTATGAAAGTCTTTGCAGAACAAATGGAGAGTACATATATGCTGTTCTTTCATATTGATATACGAGGGGAGAAATCCTTATGAAGGAAAAGGATGAAGGGTTTGTTTGTTTTACCGACAATGACCGGATAAACCATTTACTGAATAAGCTGGTATCCGATGTCAGAGAATTTACCGAGGAACAGTTATGCCATATCAGACAGTTGACAATGATTGGTGCCGCCCTTTCTGCCGAGCGGAAAGTAGAGCGACTCTTTGAAATGATTGTAGATGAGGCCATAAGGTATACCCGTGCCGAGGGGGGTACTTTATATATCATGTCCGATGACGAGACGGTCCTCCAATTTACCATTGTGCAGAACGATACATTAAATGTCCGTATGGGAGGAACCAGTGGAAATATTACCTGGCCCCCGGTCATGCTTAAGAACACAGATGGCAGTCCTAACTATGCCAATGTTTCTGCTTATGCAGCCATTTCAGGTGAGGTGGTTAATATTCCCGATGTCTATAATGCCAGTGGGTTCAACTTTGAAGGTACGAGGAAGTTTGATGCGGAAACCGGCTACCGCTCCCGATCGATGCTTGTGGTGCCGATGCGGAATTATGAAAACGATATTATCGGGGTCCTCCAGTTATTGAATGCTGTCGATACGGTTACGGGTGAAGTCACCGTATTTTCCCTGGAAAATCAGAAAATGGCAGAATCTCTCGCCTCTCAGGCGGCAGTGGCACTTTCCAGTAACCGTCTCATTTATGATCTCGAGAATCTATTGGAATCTTTCATCAAAACGATTGCTGCAGCCATCGACGAGAAATCACCTTACACTGGCGGTCATATTCGCAGAGTGGCAGGCTTAACGATGGCAATAGCAAAGAAGATCAATGAGGCCAGGGAAGTTCCCTATGCAGATGTTTACTTTAACGAAGACCAGATGGAAGAACTACGAATCGCTGCCTGGCTTCATGATGTGGGTAAGATAACTACCCCGGAATATATCATTGACAAGGCCACAAAACTGGAGGCCAAATACGACCGCATTGAACTCCTGAAAACCCGTTTTGAGATAATCAAGCGGGATAATGAGATTGAGTTGCTGAAGAAAATTATTCAGAAAAGTAATCCAGACAGGGAGGTTGTTGTGGCCGAAGATGATACATTCATCGAGGCATTGAAGGAAGATATTAATTTCCTGGTGGCTGCTAACAGCGGCAGTGAATATTTGGACGATGAGATGATTGAAAAGTTGAAAAGCATAGGGCAAAGACAATGGCTTATGGATGGGAAGCCGCAACCCCTGCTCAACGATAACGAAATTTATAATCTAAGCATTCGCCGGGGTACTTTGGCAGTCGAAGAAAGGAATATCATCAACAACCATGTTGCACTCACGCACAAGATGCTTTCTCAACTCCCTTTTCCCAAAAAACTAAGACATGTTCCGGATTATGCTGCTGCCCATCATGAGAAGCTTGATGGTACCGGTTACCCATCGGGTTTGAAAGGTGATCAACTTTCCCTCCAGTCCCGTATTCTGGCGCTGGCAGATGTGTTCGAAGCTTTAATATCTGACGATCGGCCGTATAAGAAGGAGAATACCGTCCCCGAGGCAATGCAAATTATGGAACTTATGGTGAAAGACCACCATCTTGACTCCGATCTCTTTGACCTTTTTGTCAAGGAACATGTCTATGACTGTATCAAGGAAGAAACGGGAAACGGGCCCGCAACAGGTGGAAGTTGACCGTTAAACGTTGTTTGTGTTCAACTCGAAAGTTTTGAAAATTATGTTCATCGGTGTTCAATAATTTTTTTCCGACCATGCACTTCTTGCTTTGCTTCAAAGGCATAACTCGCACTTAAAGTTTCAGACATTACCTTTACCGGTGGCGCTTTGCTGCGACGGCATATTGCCCGAAAAATATTTAATCAGTGTCCTCTGAATCCAACTTTCACCATTTGCAGAGGTCTCAACCTTTTGGTGGTGGACTACCTTTCGGTGGTGGACGAAAGCCGTTGGGTTCTTTCAGGGATTCCATTTCTTCCTTTATATCTTTTGCTTTCTGAGAGTCTCCGGGAAAATATTTCAATGCTTCCTTGAAGTGAAACAAGGCGCTTTCCCGTTTATTTTTTTTCTTGAAGTATATCCCAAAGTTAAAATGTGAAGCGCCGGGGTTATTTGTTTTTCCGTAGGCCATGGCGATATTGTAATATATATCTGTATCGTCGATATTTTTCTCCTCCAGTTTTCTGTAGAGGCTGAGAGCTGTTGCATAATCTTCCTGTGCCTCATAAGATCTTCCGAGATAGAGAAGTGTATTTACATCGGCGTCATTTATATTTAGAGCCTGTTTAAGAAAACTAACGGCTTCGGCTGTTCGGCCTATTTTAAAATAAGTAATACCTAAATCTCTGAGGATGTCCTCGTCGTCAGGGGAGATTTTTAAGGCCTGGTGAAAATTTTTCAAGGACTCGGGAATGAGACCCAGCTTTTCCTGAATCGCAGCGAGGCCATAGAGGTCATCAACGCTATTCGGGTTCTTCTCTAATTCATTCTGGAAATGTTTCAGGTTTGCATTAAGATTTTTGTCGCCGATCAGTAGAATAGTCTGAATCCTTTTAAACTTGCCGATGATGCTTTCCTTCCCGCGTTGGGTGTAAACGGTCTGAAGCAACCCATCGAGGTATGCGATCCTCTCATCAGTGCCCGGATGAGTCAGGAAGTAAGATGGAACGGAGTTTGAGTAGAATTCATACCTTCTCATGATTTTCAAG
>JBAZOY010000072.1:0-10842 GCA_041648505.1 Syntrophales bacterium
ACAAGAATTATTCTCAGGAGTGTCAGAAAATTGGGTAAGTTCATATGCTGGGCTTTGTGGACATGGGAATCAGCTCTGGTTCAGCAATTCTCTCCGGGACTCCAATCAATGCTATCCCAGAAAATCAGGACCATCAGGAAAGGTCTTCAGAGCGCTATCCACAATTTCCTGAATTGCAGGTTCATATAGCTGATATGACTTCATTTCAAGATCTGTTCGGAAAAAGCTGTAACACCGTTCGCCAATTTGCTGTTCTGCAGACCAAAGCGTCTCACCGGTTTGGACACTCCGCAGTTCAAACTTAGCAGAGATAACTGTAGAAGCCCAAAGATATGAATAGGAAGTTTTACACTTATTCAGAGTGCAATACATCACAGCCTCTACATTCAGCATCCCGCCTAAGACCTTAGGGGTAATGTTTTTTTGATCAGGAGCAGAGAGTTTTTCATCAATGACATTAAAAGAAATTTTTGGATAACCCTTAAAATACAGCCCGTAAAGAATCTTTTCTCGCAGCATCCGACCTATCCCCTCATCGCCTGTTTTATTATCCACAGGTAAGATAGCGACAAGCCTGGCACCTTTTTTACTGTGGTCGGGAAGGACATTATTGGATGTCTTTGACCAGCACCCTGCCAAAAGACAAACTGCTGATACCAATAAAACAAACTGAGCAAATTTACAGCACTTCATTAGTGAATTCTTTTTATTCATGGATTATTTTCCTCAATCACCGTTTCTTTTCAGTTTCTCAACCTCTTTCCCAAATAATGGAGCTACGTTATCACACCTCAAATAACAGTTCAATATAATCATCAGTTAAACATAACCTTCATCCTCCAGCTATTAGATTTCTGGTCAAGTCGGCAATCAGTTCCGACGACGGTCTGTCTCTATAAACTCCGTAATCCGGGCCCCATGCCGGATCCATTCCGCGAAGGAAACAATAATACACCCCCCCGAAATGGGTATCGTAACTATAATCAGGCAGCCGCGTTGAGAGGTATTTATGCAGTGCAACAGTGTAAAGATGATATTGAAGAAAATAGAAAGAGTCAGTCATGGTTTCCAGAAGCGCCTTACGGTTGTAGTCTTTAACACGGTAACCGAGGAAATTTGATTTCCAGTCAATGAGATAAAAACGCGATTCCACACGGAATACCATATCTATGAAACCCTTCATAAAACCACGCACCGGGCTGAAATGGAGACGTTCGTGCCAGAATGGATAGCTATCGTTCTGCCTCTCCTCTGTCCGCATAAAATCACTGTAAGGAGCAAAAATTTCTCTCAGTCTCTCTGGAGATATGGGCTGGAGGGGAAAATAGAATTCCAGTTCGTTGAGGCGTTCTCTATTCGATATGGCAGAAAGTGTTAAACCCTTCCCCTCCGGATGCTCAAGGGGAAGTGGAAAAGAGATTATCTTCTGCATCATTCCGGTAACAGTTTCCTCCCATTTCGCCTCAAAACCATACTCTTGAAGTTTCTTGTCAACCAAGTCCTTCATCATAATCTTATTCTCTTCAGTAAAATCTGTGTGTTCAAGAATGTCGTGCAGGAACGTTCCTGCCTTTGCCCCCCGCGGGAAGGCTAATATGTCGGAGCCCTCATCAAGTATATCCGGCGGGTTGGTAGCAGTACTGTATGGGGTATCACGATCGGGGAGTTCTGCGCTTTCGGACTGCCCGGAAACGAGGGAGGAAAAACTTGCAATCCTGAAGGAGCGATCAATCTTACCGGAAAATTCCCTTGATGTCAGCACTTCCTGCTCATTCTGCCGCGGCAAATAAGACACTCCCATTTCGAGGGGCATCGGCTCGACTTTAATCGCTCCTTCGGCTCTGTCTGACAGGCCTTCCAACTCCCGGCAGAAATCCTTGCCGGATAGACTTTTAAACCGGGCCTCGGTAACTTCAACCTCTCTTCCCGACATTTCTTCATCGGTCCTATGGAATAGATAAGCAGGAGCAGAAGTCCCGGCCTTATTGAATCGCCCCCATATCAGGTAACAGCGGTTCTTCGCCCTGGTCAGGGCCACATAAAAAAGACGTATATTTTCTGCAAGAAGCTCTCGCTCAGCAAGTTTTTTACATGAGGCACTATTAGATGAACCAAGATCGTACGTCAGTTGCCATTCATTTTCCCTGTCATGGAAGGAAAAATCATTCCCCGTGAGCCTTGATCCTCCCCACATGAAAGGACAGAATACCACGGGATATTCAAGGCCCTTGCTTTTATGGATGGTAATAACCCTGACGGCATCCTCATCGCTCTCGAGACGAAGCTGGTACTTATCGGAAAGCTGCATTTCAGGGTTCCTCTGCTCCGACAGCCATTTTATAAGCCCCGTCATACTTGATCTCTGCTCTATTGATTCCCGGTGAAGCACCTCAGCCAGATGAAGCAAAGTAGCAAGACGCCACTGGCCACGGGGTAGAGAGATAAGGCGCGTCCTTACTTTCTCATTGGTCATGAAAGCCCTGAACATCACGATAAAACCATATTTATGCCATACATCATGATAGCCCCTGAACTTTAGCAGCCATTTCCCCCATGTACTTTCATCGCTCAAGAGGCGATCGATCTCTTCACCGTTTACCCCCATCATGTCTGTGGCAAGCGCTGCCCTGATAAGCTCCTCACGACCAGGAGCAGCAATACTTATTAGTATCCGTTCCAATTCCCGAGCCTCATGGGTGGCAAAAATGCTTCCGGTGCTGTAAAGAACACTCGGAATATTCAATGCGGACAGGCCTTCCTGAATAAGACCTGCTTCCCTGTTCGTCCGGACCAGAACGGCGATATCCTTTTCTTGAAGTGGTTTTTGCCCGATCAGGGCTTGCCGCTTACTGCCAAGGTATAGAAGGCGTGATATCTCTCCTGCTACAGCACGGACAATTAACTCCCTTGCCCCCTCTTTTGATATAAGCTTTTCGGGAAAGCCGCCCTGCGCAACCTCTCCTTTGACGTCTGTTCCTTCAGCGAGGGCGCAAGAACTGAGAAACCAAAGATGAAAGGGCGCTTCCCTCTGTCCGTTTATCGTAAGATATTCGTAATTCCTGTCCTTTGCCGGTCTGGTTGCAGAAAAGGAAATTCCATCATAAATAAAGGGATTATCCACGCGTGAAAAGATAGTGTTTACAGCCTTGATCAAATGGGGCTCGGATCGCCAGTTCTCCCCAAGGGTGTAGGTTCTATCCGTATGAGATGCGGCGTTCATATAAGTGAAGAGGTCGGCACTCCGGAAACTGTAAATAGCCTGTTTGGGATCACCGATAAAAAAGAGTATATTGCTCTCAGAAGAGAAGATAGCATGGAAGATGGTAAACTGAATCGGATCTGTGTCCTGAAATTCATCAATCAAGGCCGCATGGTAATTTGCCCTGACCGCCTTTGCAAGTGCTTCTCCACCTCTCCCCTCAAGGGCCATTCGGACCCTGAGCAGTAGATCATCAAAAAACAAAACGTTCTTTTTAAGTTTACGTATCGGCAACTCCCGTCTGAGAGTTCTTATCAGTTCCCCCTTAAGAAAAAGGAGATGTTGTTCCAGAAGAGCTTTTACGAAAGCGGCCTTTTCCTTCACAGACTGACAGATATGGAAGATGGGGTGCTCTGGGGGAAAATGGCTCTTTTTTGTGGAGGCGGCAAGTTTTTCTACCGTCAGTTTTTCAAAACCTTTAAAAAGAAGAAAGAATGTAACATTTGAGACAAGAAAATTATCCATAGCATTTAACAATTCTTCTGTCCCGGTTCCATAACTCCTGATATTGAGCGCCGGATCTTTGAGCTTTTCCCGAACCTCCTCTCTTACTGAGGACCATATTTTTTTTATTTTTCCCACTTCACTATGGAGGGCGCTGAGTGCATTCCGGACAATATCAGGAGAGGGAACTTGAACCTCCGGAATAATCCTTACGTCAGGGTTCACTGTTGTTCTTCTCACTAACTCAAGGAACCGCTTTGGGCCGTAACCCTCTGACAGGGCATAGGCGACTAATTCGGGAACCGCTTCATAGAAATGAGTGCGCCAGAAATCTTCCACAATCTCTTCTTTAAGTTTTTCCTGATCGGTAATAAGTTCTGTATCAAAGAGTGAACCGCTTTCAAAGACATTCTCCAGTAATATTCTCCGACAGAAACCGTGAATGGTAAATATGGCAGCTTCATCGAAGTCATAAAGAGCGCCCCTCAGACGTTCCCTTGCAAGCCTTCGATCAGTCTCCCGAGGATACTTCTTCAACAGAGCATGGAGAAATTGATCTGAGCTTCTTCCCCGAAAAAATGCCTCCGCCGCTTCCCGGAGATTTTTACGGATTCTATCCCGCAGTTCTTCCGTAGCTGCAATAGTGTAAGTGACTACAAGGATCTCCCTGACAGGTATTGCCTTCTCGACAATCATACGAACGAAGAGACCGGCAATGGCATAAGTCTTTCCCGTACCTGCGCTGGCTTCAATAAGATTCGTTCCCTCAAGAGGGCTGTTGATGAGATTAAAATCGATCATTTCAAATCTTTGTTAATTAAGCCCGTGTTCCTCTGGTCTTTCTGCCCGCTTTCTCCCTGGAACCTTTAACTTTATCTCTTTTATTATTACCGTCATATCCATTCATTCCTTCTAAATACTGATATTGTCAAATTTTCCATGAAAAAATTGGTATTCATTACATAAAGAGAAATAAAGAATTCCAGAAATGCAAATTTTTGTATTTTATCAAGCGTAGTACATGATACGTACAGGTAATCATATTTGAGGGAACCTTAAAGGTCGCATTTATCGGTACTCAAACTTTTTTCGACTATGCGTGTATCGCTTTGCTACAAAGGCATAACTTGTTTTCACAAACTCAGGCATTGCCTATACCGGCAATACCGGCACTGCAAGTCAACGCTATGGATGGTGCCCGAAAATCCTTAATTCGTGCCTCCTGAGCCCACAATTTTCATTATTTTGAACGATATCAGAAATAGAATGTATAAGCGACAATGATGCTCATGAGGCTTTTCGAAAGTTCGATGATGTACTCAAGCTGTCTTAAGACCGGGGAAATTACTTTACTGTTGCTTCGGAAGCCTCACCGGCAAATGGGGAGGATGGTCAACCCTGTTGATTTTATTGGTAGCGGGGGGTGGATTCGAACCACCGACCTTTGGGTTATGAGCCCAACGAGCTACCGGACTGCTCCACCCCGCGTTATTAATGTGATACTTAAAACATAATCCTGTGTTTGTCAAGGATGTTTTTCGAGAGCGCTGGCATATTATTCCCGTGTTAAATTGATAGGAACCACTTTTTTGAAATTTTGGCACTATGAAATATACACTTTTTCGGGAAATTTTAACAAATGGTATATGGTATTAGGAACGTTTTTGAGTGGTTCTTTTATCCTCTAAGAACTATGAAATAAATGAACTACCCCGCAGCAAGCTGCGGGGTATCAAAACCAACTTCAAATTATTGCATCGCAATAAACTGCGGGGAATTATACCCAAATAGATTATTAAAAATAATGCCGACCTCCATAGCAATTTATATCCAAAAGCGATATTCTTGTTGAATTGTTATATTGGCATGTAGTAAATGTAAAAAGTTATTCTAATCTAATCAAAATAGTATACCAGTAGTATACCAGTTCTTCATCTAAAAGAAGAGTCAAGAAGTAGAAGCTATGTATTAGGAGTTATCCACAGGCAATATTTTCGAACATAACATTTAAATGAAAGGAAAGATTGATTATGTCAATGAAACCAAGTGAACAGGAAGAAGAATATTTCACCAGAGTGGAGTTCGAAAGGAAAAAGAAACGGGAGGAAGAGAAACGTGGGAATCTTAAAGAAGAAGATATAAAAAAACTTAAACTACTTCATTATATGAAATGTCCCAAGTGCGGAATGGGATTGATAGAAATTTATTATAAGGGAATAAATATAGACAAATGTTCTGAATGCGATGGAGTATGGCTTGATGCAGGAGAACTGGAGGCTGTGTCAAAGCTTGAGAGGAAGGGATTTGATAAGTTATTTAGCGTATTCAAAAAATAACTTTTTACGTGTTTATGTTGAATGGCTTGGGTTAAGTAACTCATAATGCTGATAGCTATTGAATATAAACTGGCGGACATTTTCATAACTGTAGGTTATTCGTAACAGTCGAGTTGTTCGGTTATTATTTTCTTTTGAAATATACTTTGTGAGCTTTAAACAAGAAATTTGCTCGAGTTTGAATTATACATGACCTAAATATTATCCATCTTTCGTGTTTAAGTTGAAGTCTTGGGGTTAAGTAGCCCGCAATGCTGATGTATCTTAAGCAAGAAGTAGTAAACATCTCGGAAGCCGTATGCCATGCGGGATAGCCGTTTGATCTTGTTGTTTATACCTTCGGAGATAGCCGTTGTAATATTGCAGACGAAGTAGTTGAGGATGAAGTGGCGTTTCCGAAAGAACTTGTTTGCCAATTCTACAAAGGGAGCTATTTTAGATTTCATGGCGGCAATGATCCATTCCTTAAGATTGGTTCGGGCTGTCTTTTGATCCTTGGCCTTATATACGGAAAGGAACTGTTCTTTCAAAAGCATAGCATGATAAAGGCGTTCGTTGAGGACGGCCAGTTTGTTTAAGACGTCCTGCTTTCTCTTACTCTTTTTGCTCTGCATCAAGATAAACCTCTGGTTGCAATGAAGGACTTGAGATAATTCATCGTTATTCTCTTTTCTTGCCTTACGAAGTTCTTCCTTACGGACTGTATCCAGTGCATCATTCAGGTACTTTTTTACATGGAAATGATCCGGAACGATCAGGGTGTTTGTCGCATAAGCTTTGGTAGAGGACAAAAATCCTCTTGCACCGTCACTGGCTACAGCCTGGATATTTTCACAGCCTTCCCGACCAAGATTGCGGTAGAACTTATCCAAAACGTACTTCCCTCGACTATTGTGATTCCAAATCACTTGCCTCTTTTCGATGTCGATCACGTTGGTCACGTACTTATGTCGCTTCTGCCAGGATACCTCATCCACACTCATCAGGGTCGGAGCTGGAACGGGATCAAGCTTTTCCTCGGCCAGTCGCTCCAGCATGCCTTTGTCGATACGATACACCGTTTCATCGTCCAGTCCCAGATACCAGCCGGCTTCCTGGTTGGTGGTGATGGCGGTGAGTCGGAATACCTGCCTGGCGAAACGCAGGGTAAATCGCTTCCGAATCCAGTCGATCTCCTCAACCCTGATTGTTCCGTCTTCAATACAGCGGACCTTGCGCCGGGGGACGTGAAGAAAAACCCGTTTGCCGCTGATCGGCAGATCCTCAACCCTGATCGTACATGTGCTGTGGATGCCTCCTGCATGGACGCTACCACAGCCGGAACAGACGGGCGGCATGGACACTGCTTGTTCAACGATAAAATGGAGGCTGTCTCCGGCATTTTGAATCATATGAGTTGCTTTATAATTTGGTATGTCAAGGAGCTCTGTGATAGTATCCAGTTGCATCGGGTCTTGTCCTCAGGTTGGTCTTCGTCACAAGCAAAACCATACCAGATACGGCTTGTACCCGATGTACTATCTTATATACTTGTTTTTAAAGAGATATCATAAATGCCTAAACCAGGTTCAACTTTTTTACGAAAGAACCAAAATTATAGATTGCTGTTGATATGCGATTACCCCTATTATTGTTAGATAATCCCCTATTATTTCAGAAAGGGTATATGTCTCGTAATTCATATTCTCCTATTAATTTAGCCTTATATTTTGGAAGAAAATTCTAAAATTTCAAACAAGAACTACTTATCCAACTAAGCGCCTATCCTAAATAACATTAGTTCTTTTGATTTTTCTCCACCAGATAATGGAGAATGCCAATTGTATCAGAGCAATGTAACTACCGGACAGCTTTTCATAACGCACCAGAAGCTTACGGAACCGGTTGATCCAGGAGTGGGTTAACTCAACAACCCATCGACGAGCACGATAACCGGGGATTTCTTTTTTTGCTTTTATTTCTTCACCACGTTCTTTGACATGAGGAATATAGCCATGGGCCTCTATGATCTTTTGGGCTGGCTCTCCCGTATATCCCTTGTCTGCACAGAGGTTTTGTTCGGTATCCTTTGGCGGCAAGACAACACGCTGATCAAGGACTGTTCCCAGTTGAGATATGTCATGCCGGTTTGCTCCGGTTACGACTAACGATAGCGGGACGCCATGCTCGTCTACAAGGATGTGACGCTTGCTTCCTTTTTTTCCCCCGATCTGTCGGATTACGCCCTACCTCTTCAAGGGCCATCGGGGCTTTGATCATGGATCCGTCGATGCTCTGCCATTGCCATGAAATCCCTTCCATCTCATCATATTCGGCCAAACCTGCACGCCAAAGAGATAGGAAGAATCCCGCTTTCATCCAACAAGTAAAATATCCTTGAATGGAGCTGGGACTACCAAAACGTTCTTTGGGTAAAGCCTTCCACTGACAACCGGTACGCAGAACGTAGACAATCCCTTCAAACACTTGACGATACGGAATCGGTTTTCTTCCACCACCAAATATCCGTTTGTAACTCTTCGCTTTATCCCGTGCTGGTGGAGGAACCAACGGATTCACACGCTCCCAGAAAACGTCCGATACCTCCCATGACTGTATTCGCCTTGCCATAAATCAACCTCCTTGACAGTGATATTAATTCATGGCATTGATTTATAACAAAGATCATTGATGAAAGTAACGTATTATTTACGGATAAGTACTAAATATTTGCCGTTAACCGGGGAGATCCTTTACAAAACAATCACTATATATTATGTACTTTAGTTAACACTAAAAATCTTTTCTGGAGACAGATTGATATGTCAGGTCATTCCAAATGGAGTACAATAAAGAGGAAAAAAGGGGCAATAGACGCTAAGCGGGGCAAGATATTCACAAAATTGATCAGAGAAATAACTCTGGCCGCCAGGCTAGGCGGCGCCGATGTAGAAGGGAATAACCGCCTGCGGCAAGCGATCATGGCTGCAAAAGAAGAAAATATGCCTAAAGAGAATATTGAGAAGGCAATTAAAAAGGGGACTGGCGAGGCAGAAGGTGCTGCAAATTATGAGGAAGTTACCTATGAAGGATACGGTCCAAGTGGTGTTGCGGTTTTACTAGAAGTTATGACGGACAACAAAAACAGAACCGTAGCGGAAATCAGGCATATTTTTGCGAAACACGGAGGAAATCTTGGCGAAAATGGTTGCGTGGCTTGGATATTTACAAAGAAAGGTGAGATAGTTTTTGATAAACAGGCCGTCAATGAGGATCTATTGATGGAATTAGCACTTGAAGCAGGGGCGGATGACGTTATAGAGGACGAAACTGAATTTCAGGTTATTACCGATCCTTCAACTTTTGAGGATATTAAAAAAGTTATTGATCGCCGGGGGCTCAGATATATTGAAGCGCGGATCAATATGATTCCTCAAAATACGGTTAGCTTAGATCAGGGAAAGGCCGAACAGATGCTTAAACTTATGGAAAAGCTGGAAGATAATGATGATGTACAGAATGTCTATGCCAACTTTGACATACCAGATGATGTGATGGATAAACTAAGCTAAGTTGTTTTTCCCCTTATCTAACATCGTCAACATAGCCGGTAATTGACCGCTGAGATTATTGCCATGAGAGTATTAGGAATCGATCCTGGTAGTCGAGTCACAGGCTACGGTGTGGTTGAAAAACAAGAAAACAACCTTGTGAACATAGTCTATGGAGAGGTCAGATCCTCAAAGGATGCACCTCTGTCAAAGCGCTTGGCCGCTATATATGATAAGCTTATAAAAGTCTTGGAACAAATAACTCCTGATGCTATATCCATAGAAGATATATTTTGCGGAAAAAATGTTAAGAGTCTCATAAAACAGGGCGAAACAAGGGGGGTGGCTATTCTTGCCGGTTCTCACAAGTGCATCCCGATTTTCGAGTATACACCCCTTGAGATTAAAAAGGCTGTTTGTGGGTATGGCCGGGCTGAAAAAAACCAAATCCAGTATATGGTTAAAGCTATTCTAAAACTTCCCGAATTGCCACCGCCAGACGCCTCGGATGCTTTAGCGATTGCCATCTGTCACATAAACTTTTTTAAAAGATCATCTATATAGAATAGAATCGTCTTAAAAAATTTGTAAGGATGTAAAAAATAGTAATTTTTTTCTTGATTCTTAATATTTTATGTGTTACGCATTCCCTAAACTCTTATTCAAAGGGTGTTTCCTTTTCTTTCTTTCTACCGTTAGGCGGCGCATTAAGACGCTTGTTCAGTCTCCGGCGATTGAGGCTTTCAATATCAAGAACCGTGGATATCTTTTGAATTATCGCGTGTAGTGAATAATTTTATGGAAATGGAAGGTTGTACAGGCATATTAGCAGATGTTATTTTCGCCCCACGTGTCTGAACTATTTCCATGTGGTTGTTTCAATTTAAACCTAATCATTAGAGAAAGGAGGGTGTTAAGAGGATGACAAAAGCAGAATTGATTTCAACTATGGCAGCAGAAGCAGACATTACAAAAGCAGCAGCGGCGAAGGTGTTACAGTCATATGTAACTACTGTAACCAAGGAACTTAAGAAAAACGGAAAACTGGGTCTGGTGGGATTTGGTACATTCTCAGTTGTGAAGAGGAAGGCAAGGGAGGGAAGAAATCCTCAAACTGGTAAAACTATCAAAATACCAGCCAAAAAAGTGGTTAAGTTTAAGGCCGGCAAAGGATTAGCCGAAAAAGTAAGGTAACGAACCAAGTTGTAAGATATATTATGTATATTAAGGCCTCCTATTTTCCATTGTCACGGATATGGAGGCCTTAGTTTTT
>JBAZOY010000073.1:0-10730 GCA_041648505.1 Syntrophales bacterium
GTACAGTGATGGAGAAATCCTAACACAAACATGCAATATTGTCAAGCAATATCAATCATTTATATTATTTTCTTGAAACTCTGAGCTGCAATGATACAATGACTCAAGGCTTTTTCAACAGCCCCACTGTTCCCAATCATCTCAGTTTTAAATCAAACATGAAATCAAGGCTGCAAAGACGAAACGACTCATACTTGAACTTAGATGAAACCTAGGTCGAAGAGCTGACGGCAATCTCCTTTTCAAACAAAACATCCGATCACTGACTGAGTATACAGTCTCTCAAGGGAACGGTGGAGGGGTATGGTTTTGCTTTGGCGATATTTACGATTGAGCCAACTTGCCTGAGGCTTTATGAAGATTATGGCTAAACTTTGTCTCTCCACCCCATCTCCGTGTACAAATTCCCCAGATCGTTTGCCGTTGGAGCCTCTGGTTCTTTTTCCGGTTTTCGCGCTAAGCTCAAGGTTTCTGTCGGGCAGACGGTAACACAAGCTCCACAAGCAAGACACTTTCCAGGTTCATGAACCACGACGTCGTCTTTCATGCTTAATGCTTCGGTACAGCATCGTTCGATACAACTCTCGCATCCGGTACAGCTGGACTGATCTACGATCAGCCTGAAGTAAGACCTGTACGATTGGACAACATCGATCCTATTGGCTTTTGCGGCCCTGACAAGGCCCCGGAGCGCTGTGCACGAACAAGGGCAACAAGAACAGATGACTGTATGCTGCCGGACATTATCGGAAATATGTATGAGTCCGGCTTCTTCGCACTTTGTCATAAGCGTGATCGCTTCATCCTTCGTCAGTCTTCTTCCTTTTTCAATTCTGTTCAGGTATTCGGCATAATCATTTAGAAACAGGCACGTTTCCTCGGGATGCCCGCAACCCTTACCCGCAAGACGGGTCTGTGTTCTGCAAACACAGGGTATCACGCAGAAACTGGTGGCGGACTCAATAGTTCGGATGACATCATGGTATGGGCGGATTAACGTTTCACGCGAGACGGCTTCACTGACAGGAATTATTCTGGTAAAGTTAAGTTTGGTTGCGCCCTTTTGGCTGGCCAAAGGACCGCAAACGAAGTCGTCACAACGTTGGGCCAATTCCGAATCGAATTTGTGAATATTAAATTCCCATGAACCATGTATAAAGGGAAGGAGCGCGTACACCTTAACAATATCCACATTATCTTCAACGTAGGCAAGACCATTCTTCGCCATCCCGTCCAGAATAACTCCTAACTCATTAGCGTCTTTTCCCATACGTCTTGAAATCGTCTGAGCATTTTCAGGCTCATCCAATGTAAAGAGTGGAAGAACGCCTGCAATTTCAGCCTCCTCTTTTGTAAACAATCTTTTCAAAATCTGAATTTCAGTTCCATCATCCGTTTTGGGAAAGCTGGTTGGAAAGCAATCCAGGCGTTTCCGTAAAATTTCATAGACATCATCATTTTCAAAATCATGCATTTTCTTATTCTCCATTATTTGAGGTATGAATCGCACGAAACTTGGTGCTGACGCATAAGCAAATATACAAAGGCGTGAGTTCTGGTTTGAGGGGTCTGTAATTTACTCATTAAATGAATAAACGCCGCATATTTCAAGAAGACCATCAACTGCCATTTGTTTTTTAGGGTAAAGCTCTATCACCGGTACTTTGTCATAAAGCCATGGAGCAATCTTACCCATCACCTTGGTTCTTTCTCTCAAGCATCGAAGGACGCAAGCAGCAGGAAATTGCTCGCCGCTGTTGTTCATAAAACTTTCACACATGAGGGCCTATAAATGTGGTGACCTCATTTTTCAGCCAGTCAGCCCATATATCTATACCCTGGCCAGTTTTGCAGGAAACCTCAATAATTTTGATTCTTGGATTTAGAATCAGAACTCTTTCTTTTAACTTCTGCATATTAAAATCGGTTAATTCCAAAAAATCTATCTTATTTAAAATCAAAACATCACACACAGTGAACATAAGCGGGTATTTAAGCGGTTTATCATCGCCTTCCGGAACACTTAAAATCATGGCTTTTTTTACCGCACCGGTATCAAATTCCGCAGGACATACAAGATTGCCTACATTTTCAATAAATATTAAATCAAACGAGTCAATATTTATGGCATCAAGGCCTTTTTTAACCATAGAGGCATCCAGATGACAAAATCCGGCTGTCCGCAGTTGAACAGCTGGAATGCCACTCGCAGCCACCTTTTCCGAATCTACGATAGAATCAATATCAGCTTCGATCACGGCAATGCGAAAGTCATTTTTAAGAGCAGTGATTGTCTTTAAAATAAGGCTGGTCTTTCCGGCGCCCGGTGAAGCCATAAGATTGAGAAGAAATGTCTTTTTCTTAAGCAGTAGTTTTCTTAATTCATCGGCCAGCTTCTCGTTGTCAGATAAAATTCCTTCTTTGACTTCGATCAGCCTGATACGTTCCATTACATTACTCCCATGTTGCTGATATAATAATCATTACATGATATAAGCGTACATTTATTATTACCGCACACAGGGCATTTCAACGTTTCTATTTTTTTGATGTCAATATTAAACTGGTGCGAACATTCATCACACTGAAACAAGACCGGAGTCCTTTCAATAATAAGCTTTGCTCCTTCTGCTATGGTGCCTTTGCAGATGTAATCAAAATATCGCTGCATCCATTCAGGTTCCAAGTCACTCATGTCACCGACGATTAAATTAATGCTTAAGATTTTATTTGCTCTGTTTATTTTCGCATGCTTTAAGCAAATATCGAGTATGCTTTTTATTACGGGAAGTTCGTGCATGACTGCAACATCCGCTCATTGCATTCTTTACATGAATAATAGTGACATGGATCAGGTCAGCCATAACCCCAGATGATCGAAAATGGTGCAGATCACCTGGGCGTCTCAGATAAAACTGCCATCATAGCGCCCCGGCATTTAGCTCCGTTTATTCTGCGAATTGGAATACAAAAAAGGACCATCAAATTTTTATGCACTTTACTTATCAAACCCCTTAGTTTTTGAAAAAGGGACGTTGATAATCTCTCACAATAATTCGATCTGCAGCATTTCAAGAAAGGCCTCGATCCTGATGCGGAACTGTCCCATAGGGATAGTAACATCGGTTTCAAGAAAGATATTGGGGATATTATTCTCCTTGAACATCGCTTGAATAGCAGGGAGATCGAACTCGTGAGGGTCACAGAACTTTTGGATGGTTATGATTGCACCTTGAACATTGTAATCCTTAGCCAGCTTCAATATATGAGGCAAGCGACGTCTTTCCACCAAATCCTTCTGGGGACAAGGTGGCCTGTTGATGTAGCGGGAAGCAATGGCCGAAATTCGATCAGGTTCAGCTATAACATCATTCCAGAAATGTCTCGTACCCGTGCAATAATCATCTACCACAATATCTGATCCCAGGGACTCGGTCAGCCTCACGAATTCAACATCGTCATTCTCACTGCCAAGCAGCATTAACCTTGGCTTCGGCTCGCCTGCTATTTTACGTTTTGATAGCTCCTCTAAGGCCTGACTAAGAAGTTGATTATGCTCTTCCTTATCCATGAGCATGCTCGAAAGCACCATCTCCAGGGCTTCAACTCCAGAAATGAGAGGGGTTTCGCTTTTCCTCAACTCATAAACTTGTCTCATCAGGCGACGATTGGTATTGTATGTCTCTATTGCTCTATCTAAATCATGCTCGGAAATTTCGGCCCCTGTCCACTTCTCCAGGGAACGCTTAAACTCTAAATATTCTCCGATCAACAAGTCCTTGATGTTGTGGCTCTGTACGTTGCCCGGCATATATATGTAGTGACTGTAAGATAAAGGGACATGTTTCTTCCAGCTTACAAATGTCTGGCGTATGTGAATGCAGGAGTGAGCAGTAGTTATCCCGCCAAGATAATCATATCTTCCCTGTAATCCCTGTGCCAGACAATCACGACAAAAAGGACAATACATACCGAATATGTGGGCATCGGTAAGATCCTGAGGTTCATGACTGCCTAAAATTCGCACGGGCAGAATACCCGCAGCATAGACAATTTCTTCAGGGACATAGGAACAGAGATAACCGAGTACGTTTCTTCCCGTCCGTTCCTTCCATTCTCGAGCATACTGATGGCGATTTATTACTACTTCGTGAAACCTTTCAATTGCGTCCATCTCTCTCCCTTTTTTAAATAAATACAAGAATAGTGTTTTAAGCCAGGCTATTCAATTTTGGGAACTTTTTACCGGTTTTCTTTTCATCCTTGATTTCATTAGCTTCTGTTTATTGTTTTAGAAGCTATTGGTTTAAGAGTTTCCAATAACGTCTAAGCCCAAGGTTTCCATGAAGGATTCCAGCCGACCTGTCACCCGTGATTCGTCCATTTCCCGGGGATCACCATGACTCGCTTCATAGATCATGGAAGGGATACCCTCTTTTTGTAAGGCTGATCTCATTTCAGGCATTCCTGAAGGCAATGCCTGACAACCGCGATCGCAATGAAAAACCACACCATCAGCATGCCAATCCTTGACTCTTGCAACTATTTCTTCGATTTTCGGAGCTCCCAGAAAGCCGGAGAAAAAGGGATTATCCAGCCAAAGCCAGGCAATAGCGCGAAGGGCATCTTCCCTGGATTTAAGTTCAATACCTCGCTCCTTAAGACCGTCACCCGCTCGCCATGATCCATTCGAGTCACGCTTCCAATTACCTGTGATTCCAAAATCCATGCTTGACCCTACGAATAAAGCCCCATATTTTTCAACTATCCTGAAGAAACTCAGAAAGTAATAAGGCGGCACACCTTCATGAATCAACCGGCACCTCTCAGTAGCAAGATGTGCAATCTGGTTTTTAACCCTGTCCTGTACCTCGTCGTAAAGTTCCCGATAAAATTCCACCGTTTCCTTTTTATTATTTCCTAACAGTGCAGGTCCACTGAGAGAGCCTAATGCCCTCTGGTCTAATGGAGCGGGAATATTCTTGTTTAATTCACAGATTTTTGCCCACAGAACCGAGGTTTCCCCTTCGTTTTGAACCCCCTCAATAAGCTTTTCATCATCACACTTCTTACCTGTAAGTTTTTCCATCCATTCGATAAAAGCCGATAGTTCCGAGATAACGAAATTCACGTGATAATCTTTCACTTCTCCCCACCTGACGAGAGGATAGTCCATGCAGAAATAAGGAACTCCTAAATGCTGACTCATTACCTGAGAGGCTTTACCCTGAGTCTCGCAGTAATGAAGTTGTACGCAAAAATCCGGCTTGAGGAATTTCCCGAACGGGCCTTCATCAAGGAACATAGAGCCCATAATAAGCTGTGAAGCATGGCAGATATCAATAAGATAACCCTTGTTTTCACAAGCCTCAGCAAAGCGAACAGCCATGTCTGGTTTCGTTGCTATCATTGCAAAATAGTTACCAAGCTCAGCAAATTCACAGTCTGGAAATCCGGACATAAAGGACATAGAAAGTGTCGCATAGGTGCAACCTACCGTCTTGCCTCTTTCCTTCCCTTTCCAGACGTTTTCCCAAAATTTTTCTCTCAGCTCTTTTCCCTTCGGCCAGCAATCTAAGCGCTTAGTTTTATACATGTTTATCATCCTTTCAGCAGTACCCTGCCGTATTTTCTGCTTTCTTAACAGCACAACAGCCCTGTGAGAGCCGCCTCTCAAGATTTACCAGGAATGAGTAATGGCTCCCTTGGGGCAGGCCATTTGACACTTAAGCTCTCTTGGAGAGCTGACAGGTTTGCATGGCGCGCAAATATATTTCAAGTTTTTTACCGCGTCACTCCTGACCTCGGCTACTAATTCATCATAGTCATTCAGGATAACTTCGATGATGTTTTCAGGACAGGCAGCTACGCACTTTGCACAGCCGTCGCAATTATTGCCGTCAATAGTGATGTAATAATCCCCTGAACCATCAGTATAGCCATAATTAGCGATGTAGCCTAGCATTAACGTTAACGTCGGCAATAGAAAATCAAATGTCATGTTCCTGTCCTTAGATTGCTTTTCGAGATTTTAGCAGCAGGTCTCCAGCAAAAATGGCACCTCCCAAAGCACCTGCAATCTGAGTGTCGAAGTCAGGGGTAAGAGCTTTAATGCCGATTTCTTTCTCTATCCTGCTCACCACGCCGATGTTCTTAGCGATACCACCTGTAATAGCGAAATCCTCTTCCACACCTACGCGTTTGAGAAGGTTAGACACTCTGTGAGCCATTGCCCCACAATAAGCGGCCAGAACATCGTTCTTGGACCATCCTGATCTCATTAACCCGGCAGCTTCAGATTTGGCAAAAACAACACAGGTACTGCTTACCGGCAGCGGCTCTTTAATAATATCCATTGACATGGAACCGATTTCTCCGATATGTACAGCAAATAATTCACTCATCACTTCCATACCGCGTCCTGTACCTGCAGCACACTTATCGTTCATCAAAAACTCCGTTACCTTGCCTTTTTCATTGCAGCGGATAACTTTGCAATCTTGACCACCCATATCTAAAACAGTTTTCACCGTAGGACCGTACAGGAAATTTGCCCCTCTTGCATGACATGCGATCTCGGTTATTAATCTATCAGCGAAAGGCACATTTACCCTGCCGTAGCCTGTTCCCACAGTGAATTGAATATCTTCGCGCTTCATATCCGTCCCCTCTAACGCCCCCTGCATCGCTTTACGGGCGCTATCGGGACTATCCGACCCTGTTCGCATATTGCCGTAGGCAAAAAGTTCTCCGTCAACCATTATCACCGCCTGAGAACTTACTGAACCAACATCAATACCGGCAGTAATCATTTTTGCCTTACGCCAGTCCTTATCGTCACTATGCCAATTTGACTCTTCCCATCTAAAGTATTCTGGACTCATCTCCACATCCTTTCAAGATACAGCTAAAAGAGCGGCTCCTAATGCCCCTACAATCTGCGGATTTTCCGGAACCAGTACATCAACCCCTAAATATCTCCTTAAAGAATCGATAACTCCGGCATTTTTAGCCACACCCCCGATCATGGCGACATCTTTTTCTATTCCTATCCTGCGTACCATGGCAGTAGTTCTTGAAGATATGGCATCGTGTATAGCTCGCGCGATGTCGTGTTTTGGTGTCTTCGCATGGATAAGGGAGATGACTTCGGATTCGGCAAAAATAACACAGGTAACATTCATCGCTATTTCTTTCTGAGATTGGAGCGAAAGTTCCGCCATATCCTCTATCTTTACTTCTAAAGCTCTGGCCATGGCTTCGACAAAGGCGCCAACACCGGCAGCGCACTTATCATTGTTGACAAAGTCCAGAACCTTACCGGTAGAATCGCATTTCGCCCCCCGACTCTCTTCAGCTCCGATATCAATTACTGTTCTTACCGAAGGAAACAACCAGGCTGCTCCCTTAGCATCGCATGTCACCTCGGTAGCGTAGTCGTTAGCGAAGGATACTTCCTTCCTTCCGATACCTGTCGCGGTGATCTTTCCAATTTTATCTTGGGAAACTCCTGCCTTTTCCATTGCCTCATCCATTGCTTCCCTGAGTGAAATTTCCGGATCCCAGCCAGCCATGACCAAACTATGCGAGAGCAATTGGTTGTCTCGAACGATAACTGCCTTTACAGTTTGGATCCCCACATCTATGCCCGCGGTAATCATTGCATTCCTCCAACTAAAACCATAAACTATAAATCAACTTTGCCTCAGTTATTTCAAAATGTATCTACTTTATTAAAGTATTATTCAACATTCGTGCCAATTTTGGTCAGATGTTGTTATTGAAAATAGCATATAGAATCAATCACTTACGATTAACAAACTGACGTTCATTTAGGAACATCAAATATCCATGACACTAATGACACATATCCTCTATGAACGCGAAAATAGTCGTAACAAGTTGATAATAATAGACAAATATATAACACAAATACTCGGGCAAATTGTTTTACTGTTTTACCCAAAAGATAGATTAAATGAACATAACGATAACTAGCTAAAAAAACACATAATTTCTATTGAAAAAAGTCAAAGAGCTTTGTCGACATTTGTTAATTCTGATATTGACACATATATGTTTCATGAAACACTTTCATTCCTTGATAAAAAGCGGGACATTTACCTCGGAGACAACTCTTATGCTCTCAAAGAGTTCCTGCATCCGTATATTGCGTCCTATTATCCCAGCCGCAAAAAATCTTTAAACGTCTTCGCAGATAATCAAGTTCAGTTATATCTTCAATAATAACTATTGCTGGCCTCGCCGCTCATCCGAATGTTTGTTCCATAAAAAATCGGGCAGGGTAACGGGGGAGGATGTGAAAAAGGCAGGCCAATCAAGCTATAACCGGTTCCAGTAAAATGATGAAAAGACGACGATAGACCCTTGACCGGATCTATAAAAAAACATTCCGATAATTTACAATCATACTGGTGCGGTCTCCTATCCGGTACTGAAAACCGCCCGTGATCGTGTCGTCCTTTACGGGACCAGTTCTAGGACAAAGCGCCCCACCGCAAGCTGACTGCTGATCTTGATCGGCATCTTCTTTTCATCAGCCCCAAACCAGATCATGAGATCCGCGGTTTTTTTAGTATCCATGGCTTCGCCCAGTTGCTTTAGATCGGGTACGACCAGGAAAGTATCATAGCTTTTCCCGTCGATGGTGATTCTTTCCCGACGCAGGACCGAGGCCCTGGCCTGGATCAGTTTCTTGCCGTCCGTGAAGGGAATCTCGATTATATCGCCGACCAGAAGCGTTTTGGTTCGGATGACGAAAAACAGGGCCAGGGGATCGAATGTCCCGGGAATGATGGCAACCGTTTTTTCGTCTTTTCCTTCGTTTACATATGTTGCCGTCAATCTGTTCCAATCGAATCTGGCGCTTATGTCCCTTGGGTGTGTACCCGTATCCCGTTTTTCGTAAGCAAGGGTTCGGGACATGTTCCAGTCCGTATAAGATTCCTGGGTCTCGTGTACCCTGTAGAACCAGTTCACCAGGCTGTTAGTGTTTGTTTGCATAACGAAATGATATGATTTTGTTCCCATCAAACCGTCTCCCGGAAGCACTTTAATGGTAGCGTCTCCGACTGTGAATAATCCCAATGTTGCCCTATACACCAGTTTCTCGCCGACTTCGAAAGGGAATTTTAGTTCCGAAGCTACAAGATTTTCGGAGTAGATAATAAGAATGAAGGGGAGCAGGAGAAAGAGGGTGAAGCAGACCTGCCGGGATGTGGGCAATTTTTTTAAGAAGCGTTTCCTCATTTTATCCATGCTGATTTATAGGGCCTTTCTGCCGTTTATCAGGGAAAAATCAATTACCTTGTTATTTTACCTCGGACCTTCCGATATTTTACCAGTCAGGCAATGGGATTATCCCGCCTAAAAAATTATAACAGAAAATTGCAAATTGCATCTACTTATTCACAGCCGCAATTCTCCCTTGAAATTATTGATTACTTTATTGAAAGCTTTGATGCATCGTTTCTGCACCTTTATATTTGAAGGACTGGACATCCTATCTCTTCAGATGAACATCTGTTTCAGTTCGTTACCAATCCCTTTTCTCAGACGGCAGAAAACCAAACGTTTATAAAACAGCTTATAGACTGGCAGTGAGGATGGGTTTTTTTACTTACTTTAACCCGCCTGTGTTTAGCGCCCATAGCGAAATTGTTAGGTTAATATTTACCTAAAGTAATACTTTAACATCAATCGGGAGAGTTATTGATTGTTTCAAAAATGCTTTACTTTCAGGCTGATCAGGGGTTAAGAAAATAGCAGTCAGTTTTCTGTTAAAACAAGGAGGGAGTATTATAAAAATATTTGATGTATCAGTCAACGTACCCAACTGTTCTAGAAGTGCTTGACTTTTACATATTTAAATTTAATAACATTAGTCAAAAGCAGTCTTGACCCCATAAATAATACTGGGCGACAATTAATAACAATAAGGAGAAAAAGCAATGAGCGAAAAGTCTGAAAGGAGATTTTACCTTAAACATTTCAAGGCTATTAGTCGTGCTATAGCGACCTATGAAGACTTAAATACCTTGATAAATCACCTTGTTGAAGGGACGACCAGGACGTTTAAAGCCAAGGGCTGCAGTATCATGCTATTGGATGAAAGAGATAACGAGCTGATTCATATAGCAAGTTACGGGATCAGCGATGAATATTTACAAAAAGGTCCTGTCATGTGGGTAGACAACACGCAAAGTGCGTTTATGACAGGTAAACCCGTTTTTGTTAAGGACATGCAGAATGACCCTCGAATTCAATATCCCGAGGCTGCGGAAAAGGAAGGAATTGTTTCTATGATCTCTATTCCCATAAAATCAAGGAAAGCAATTGTAGGTGGGCTCAGGATTTATTTCGATGAACCCAGAATCATTGTTGACGAAGATATTGACTCTATCACCGTGCTCACAGCCTTATTGGGGCTGGTCATTGAAAATAATGGACTTAAGAACTTCCTGGAACAGGTCAGAATGGCGCTCGACAGTCTCCCTAGCCGTTTACGGGGTGGAGTATAGCCCTGTGAACGAACGTGTTTTCAAGGATACCACTGATTTCTGTTCCATAGATTACGGAGATATTATTCAAATCGGCAACAAGCGCTTTCTGGTAATCGGTCACGAGCGGGAAAGCCGATTTGGAATGGATGAGCCGAAATTTTGGGTGAAGAAGGTGGTGAATACCGAAACAGGGGAAAAGAAGATCAT
>JBAZOY010000074.1:0-10664 GCA_041648505.1 Syntrophales bacterium
ACATCCAACTCAAAGTTTGCAATGTTAACCAGAAGATAATAACGGGGGTCTTCCAATGGCAGCCATCTTAGTCTTTCTAAATTAACCACAATGCTTTTAATCTTTTCCATTACCGGGATATTCAATTTTTCAATAGTTTGGTCTCCAATATTACCTAATGCCTCCAGTCCATGCCTTTTTTGAAAATTCACTACTGCCAATTTCAGAGTGTCGTCATAAGAATCAATATCCGTTGGATCATTAACAGTATAATCATTGGTTATTCGCAATCGTTGCCGAATTTTGGCGATTCTTTTGTCGGACATTCCGAGTTTAATAACTTTTCCTTTGTCAACTCTTTTCCAGCCACCGTTCTTTTCAATGTCCCTGTAGACCTTTAGTGCAGATATTAAATAATTGTAATTCTTATTCTGGGGTTTAATTTCTGATAGGATTTTGTTGATTCCTTTCGAGTTAATTTCATATAAATATTTTACCGGATTTTTATCGGTTTTTAACACATGCCATTCAGCCTTAATGGTTAAGGGGTTTGTTTTACCGGATAGAATATGTGAAGTATATAAAAGAAATGCATCAGTTAATATAATGTCTAAATCTGCATCATTTTCGGCAGATTTATTCTGCTTTAGTCTCAGGATGACGGAAAGGTGATAATCATCTGGATTAAGTCCTTCATTATCACACTTCTCAATAGCGGATATCAATTCAGATACTTGCTCTGTATTTCCCCAAAAAGGTTTGAAATTGTTTTTAAAATAAACCTCCCTGACAGATGGTGTGCAAAAAATTTTGTCGTTTCTGTTTAATGTATTATAAGCAGGCAAATTTTCCTCAACTTTTCTGCGGATTAGTTCATCAACAGTATCAGAGGTACTGAAAGAGGCAAAAATGGCCAGACCTATAATGCATATGTTAAAGAAGTAGTTTTTCATTAAGAAAAAAGATAAAAGCGTTTTGGGGTAGGTCTATAATAACACAATCGCTCTTCTTGAATAAAACGGACGGTTGTCTTTATTTACTCCTTCAAATTTTAGGTTAGTTGCTTATTCCGAAGAAGAAACCATTTCCCTGAAAGGAGGCCGATACTGTAGCTCCTATGAGTAATGAGATACATAAAACAAGTAATGCAGCAGTAAACCATTCCCTTTTATCTTTTTTCATCTCTTTTTCCCATTGACTATATTGATCAGTCCCAATATGTTCTGCCTTAGTCATGGATTCTTCTTGGGTTACATCTGTTTGATAGCTATATGGATCATTACTTTTATTCGGGTCTTTCTGTAAGCCTGCGCATCCACCACTATGGGTGAGTAAGAAAATGATGCCCATAACTAAAGCTAATCTTCTCGAAACCATTTTTTTCACCTTGTTCGTTGAACGAAAGCTCTTTGGCTGCATCGTGCAGCAATCTGGAACGAATGATCTTTCGCTTCTCCAGTCCATACGCCATTGCCAGTTTCTCCATTGTCACCATCACGCCAAAGGAGTGTTCCAAGCACTTGGGAGTGAGATTCTGCTTCAAGTATGGCACACATATCCGGTAACATCCAAATCGTCTTTTATGCCCCTATCCATGCCATTGCTAATGATGCATTATTAAGAATTTAATAAAACTGGTACTGCCCCTATTTGCCCCCTGTTTACCTTTGTTAATTCATCGTAGGCTGTGATGTAACCTGCCACCATATTTCCCAGGCTCCATTTTTCCCGAGCTTCTGACATAATTCTTTTTGCCTGCGCTTCCCAAATCTGGGGATTATTTCTAAAGAATCTGTGTAATTCTAGTGCCTTATGAAGTCCCCACCATAATCCCGCTGAATCATAATCCTTAAAAAGAAAACCGTTTCCCCTATCGCTGGGTGCGCCTAAAGCTTTTAAACTTATTGGAATAATTTTATCAGAATATCCACCCGTATCACGATTTGTTGCGGTTGCCCCATAAAGATTTCCTACAACATCAATTTGCCCGAATGGCTCATAGAGTGAAGCTCCGAAAACATCACTTGCAGCTGCATATCCAAGGGTGCATAAATCTTCTACAAAATCATGGTATGAAATCTTGCCTTGTGAAGCACAAGATATTCTACCTAAAATCTCCTGATGACTTATGTCACTGCCGACTGAATTTCCAATAATCGCAATTTGGACATCCTCATGTTCAATTACAAATTTCAACGCAATATCCTCAAGAAGCTCTACCCCTTTTTGAGAAGGATCAATTCTTGATGGCCAGAAAAGCAATATAACTTCAGGATCAACGTTCAAACCCATTCTTTTTTGAAATTCAACGAGATTTATTTTTTTAGCTTTTATGACTGCACTGTCAATTCCGTACCTTTCAACTAAACAGGTTTGATTTTCAGGGAAAATATCCGGAGATATTCCATTAGGAATAACTCTTACTTGGTTATTATAAAATTTAAATTTAACCTCTTGTCTGACACTCCACGGAATAATAGGCCTATCTAAAAAGAAGTCGTTAACAATTTCCTCCAGAAATCTTTTTCCAACAAAACTGACTAATTTTGCACTTTTTACTGCGGTAGCCTGGGCGTCTACACACTGCTTTCCCTGATCTATTGAATAAAATATATTATTACTAAGTCTACCGACATTAACTCCCGTCAGCAAATCCAACGGGATATGTGCCGTATGGGTATTATGTACCGTGTGTAGGCACGGAATATTTCTAATTTTTGCATAAGAAGTAATTACTCCTCCTGCCATCCAATCATGGCTATGGATTATGGCTCTTCCGCCATAATGACCTCTGATTTCTTTTATCGTATGATTGATTATTTGGCGCTGAAATTCCGCTGCTGTAAATCTGGGATCTCCTTCGTAAGCACTTCGATATTCTTCAAATATCGAAGAATTGATCAGATGAATTTTCCCCGGATCAATCTGGTGTCGATGTTCAATCCACTCTTTCTCATTTAAGTGAGCTTCTTCCTTAAATCGTTTGCTTAAATTTAACGTTACCAAATGAATTGGAATTTTTCTTTCCGCTAGACCTTTACATAAAGCGGCAACTACCTCTCCCAGTCCACCACTTTTGCCTGAAACATACTGGGCAAATTGACCTAAGCCTTCAGTGGGAAGTTTGCCTGTTTCCGGCGTAATTAAAATAACAGGTGTTTCTTCCGGTTTCTTTAAAATGTTGAATTTGTGAACAGCAGTTTTTAAATTATCTAAATTTCTTGTTAGTAAAAACGTCGCCAATGCTGTTGAATTGTAAGGATTGAAATAATCATGTAATTTGCAATCCGTTTCCTTTTTCTCATTTAAATAATAAAGATGATCCGATGTCGTTAAATGTCTCCATTCAGTCAACAAAGCTCCGCCGGCTTTTTTCGCTTCAGGCTCTAAATTTTCCAGGTCCTTAAATAGCGCATACTGAACAAGAGTTCCAGGCCATCCAGAAGTATTTTTATCAGCGTCAGTCTTTGAAGAAGTTGACACAGATTTAATATCAATAATGGGGCATTCACTGCCTTTGAAAATTTCTGCTATTTCAGAAGGATTTGCTGATTTTATTGCGGGTTCATTTTTTATTGCCTGGGGAATGTTACGCCAAAAATCAAATATTCCTGTATCCGCCCAGATATGTTCTTCAATATGTTCAAAATCATAGCCTAAAATTACAACGTCTCCATCAACCTTGGCAATATTGTAAGCATAATGTTCAGGAGTTAAAGAAGCTTGTTTAAATCTAAAAGCAACATCGTTGCTCAGATCACAGTTTCTTGGCAGCACGAGCAGGCCAAGTTTTTTCCCCTCCGTACTTACCGCCCGAAAAACAGTATTTGTTGAAATAACTTTTTCATCTGGTGAAACAAAAATGTCAGGTTTTTGCTCGCACAATATTGTCCGGAAACCCATTTCATCAACTACGCCTGCGACATCGTTGTTGTATGTCAATTCTGTGTTTCTAAATGATGTTGGTTTAACACCGAAAATATCTTTCATTAATTGCGAATGTTGAGCTACCTGTTCTTTAAATTCGTGTTTCTCCGGATCAAAAAAAATTCCAACCAGGGAGTGATAATAAGTCATACCCAAATATTCGACTTGACTATTTTTTTGACCTGCTTCGAACAATTTTTGAAGTGCGATAATCAAATCCGGTTCAAACAGGAGCGCTTGTTCAAGAAAAACTCCGGACATTCCAATGCAGATTTTAAACTCCGGATTTTCTTCCACAATCTGAGTAAACATCCTTGTGGAAGGCAAATATTTTTTTTCAGCTATTTCAGCAAAAATTTCTTTGTTTTTTTCATCCCATAAAAATTGTCCTCGCACAGGAGCCAATTTGAATGGTTGGTGAAGCTCAAAGTAGAACGTTACTATTGGCATGAATAAATCCGAATCACTTTGTTGTTAATCTACATTTTATCAGCAAGTAATATCCGTTTATATACTTGCATGTAAGTATATAACGCGGCTAATCAGTCGCGCTGATTTTTGTTTTGTCTGAATTAGCCTTGCTATGAGGAAATTTATCATGTTAAGGATTGATTTTTGATAATGATTCCCTTGCTCCGATAACAATTACAACGTCCCCCTGAAACAGTGTGTCATACGCTCTAGGTATATATCGGTAATATGATTCGTTATGTCTACGCACCGCGATGATTTGGCAATTATATTTATTGGTTAAGTCGATTTCCCGCACCGTTTTTTGTGCGAATTTTTCAATCGTTATTTCCCGAATAATCATTTCGGAATCAAATGGCAACCGCTGAATTATTCCCGGTATATCAATCCTGTCTGCCAGTTGACTTGCGGCGATATGTTCCGGGATAATAACTTCATCTGCGCCGATTTTACGTAACAGTTTGGCATGGTCTTCGTTGATCGCTTTAACCCAGACATTCGGGACTTTCAGTTCCTTCAGATACATTGTCGTCATAGAACTGGTGGAAATAGAATCTCCAACACTGACAAGAACGTGGGTAATTTCGGAGAGTCCTATTTGTTCAAGCGCTTGTTTTTGGGAGGCATCGGCTTCATATAATTGGGAAAAAAAATTATGCGCTCTTTGAATGTTTTCGGGATTAGAATCAATACCTATTACCTTATGATTCAAATTCATGAGGGAAACGCCAAATTTAAACCCGAATTTACCAAGACCGATAACGCAGATTTGCGGTTTGATGATCATATTTTATTCTCCCTATCAGCCGATCATTATATTTTCTTCCGGAAGTTTATAATACTGAACTTCCTGGATACTATGCAGTGCGTTTATCAACACAAAGGGGCCAAGACGGCCAATGAACATCAAAAAGATAATAATCCATTTACCGGCAGTTGAAAGCGTTGGAGTCAGACCCGTACTTAAGCCTACTGTACAGAAAGCCGAAACAGACTCAAAAAGGATTTCTAAAAATTGACCTCTTACCTGATAATGTGGTCTATTTCCACCTTCCGTAAAATCCAGTAAAAATACAGCCAAAAAGATTAGAATAATAGCAAGAGCAAATAAAACCATGGCTTTCTTTACAGCCGCTTCGTTGACAGCAAATTTGCCGATCACAGCTTGTTTCTTGCCTTTCAATTGCGACCAGATTGCAGCTACCAGAACTCGAAATGTCGTTACTTTTATACCTCCAGCACAGGAGCCTGGTGCACCGCCAATAAACATAAGAAAAAGAAGAACGATTAAAGAAACATTTGTCATTTGACCAATATTGAGTGTATTAAATCCAGCTGTCCGGCTTGTCACTGATTGAAACAGGGCCGTTAAAATCGAATCGTCCAGCCCTATCGTTTGATTATACCCTACAAACTCGGCGAAATAAATCCCTAACCAACCCAAAATAATCAAGAAGAAACTGGTTCGGAAAACAATTTTCGCATACCAGCTTATGCTTCTAGAGTCGTGGGTTGGGAATGACTTAAAGCGTTGCACTACGAAATTTTTTAATTCAACAAATACCGAGAACCCGATTCCTCCTAAAAAAATTAAGACGATGAACACGATGTTTATTCCCCAGTCCCCTTTACAGTTCATGAGACTGTCAGGGAACAGAGAAAAACCCGCATTACAAAAAGCAGAAACGGAATGAAATAGTGCAGAAAATGGCGAAAAGGCTTTGGGTGCGATTAAGTAGAGCAGAGTGGCACCAACTGCTTCGATAACGAATATCCATCTGAAAATTTCGATGAGAAATTTCCCAAGGTTAAACCTGGGGTCATGCAATAATACCTGTCCGACTGCAATTCGATCCGTTATCGTCGTTTTTCGTCTCAAAAGGTAAATTGTAAGACTGGTAAAGGTCATAATCCCAAGGCCGCCAATTTGCATCAGGCATAATATAATGATTTTACCAAATACCGTGAAATATGATCCGGTATCAACAACGACTAAGCCTGTTACGCAGGCTGCTGAAGTCGCGGTAAATATGGAATCTGTCCACGATATTGAATCAATTATTCTTTTTTCAGAGCTATGAAGAATAATAGAGCCTAATAAAATCAAGATGATAAAAAAGATAATGGGAAAGATGATTGGTGAGTTTAGAATCTTGTGTATTTTCATGCGCTCATGAACCTTAAATTTATAATTCCCTTGGTTTAACAATAACTGAACTGCATTCACATAACGTCTTCGTTATCAGTTACGGCGCGTAACGCCGTCGGCTGCATGCCGTTGATGCGGACTGATTCTCCTGTACACACGTCATACAAGCGAGTTATGGAGGCAACATCTAAGATATGTGATCCATTCATATTAGAGCCAGTGTTTACGCCGAAAGTACCAGAGCATCCCTCCAACGACCGTTGCCATGAACAGCAGGAGCGCTGGGTAAGCCCATGGGATCTTGAGCTCCGGCATGTATTCGAAGTTCATGCCGTAGAGTCCAGCGAAGAATGTAAGCGGGATAAAGATCGTCGCAATGACTGTAAGGACCTTCATTATCTCATTCATTCTGTTGCTTACACTCGAGATGTAGAGATCCATGGTCCCCGACAGCAAATCACGAAAAGTCTCGACGGTATCAATAACCTGAACCGAATGGTCGTAAACGTCCCGTAGATACACGCATGTCTGATCTTCTATTAGCGTTGTTTCGTTACGGCACAGCGACCCAAGCACCTCACGAAGGGGCCAGACGGTCTTTCGAAGCACCAGGACCTCGCGCTTCAGTGTATGAATCCTATGCATAACTGATGTGGTTGCTTCGCTCAGCACCAGCTCTTCAAGTTCTTCTATCTCGTCTCCAATCTCCTCGAGTATCTTAAAATAGCCGTCAACCACAGCATCAATTATTGCGTATGCGAGGTAATCGGGTCCTTTGCGGCGAATCTTCCCCTTTGCCTGCCGTATGCGATTTCGAATGGATTCAAGAACGTCCCATGGCTTCTCCTGGAACGAAAGAACGTAGTTTCTACCCACCACTAAGCTCATTTGATCGATTTCGATAGTTTTCGTAGCGCTGTCGAACGCAAGCACCTTAAGCACAAAGAAAATATTGCCCTCATATTCCTCAAGCTTGGGCCGCTGTCCGGTACTCACAATGTCCTCGAGGATCAAGGGGTGAAGCTTAAAAACCTTTCCGAGCTGCTCGATATGGCTCGCGTCGTGTAAGCCGGAAACATCAATCCAGGTCACGGTTGGCGTTGTTGCGAACGGGAAACTTTCTTCAATTGTCGCGAATTCTCCCTCATGCAAAGCGTGTTCGTCGTAGTCGAGGTAACGTGTGACGATTTGTTCTGTCTTTCGTTCCCCGGTGTGAACCATTGTGCCGGGAGCGGTACCTGCTGACTTTCTTACCCGCCTTACGACTCGGCCGATAATCCCGATAGATTCGCGAGAAGCCGCCGTGTCCGTGGTGTGTCTCCGACTTTTCATAACAAAACCCTCCTGGCATTGTGCTGTCGCACTGTACTATTGACGATATTTAGCGGGAACACCGGAGAATCGGGGGTGTTTCGCCTGCCCTGCCGGAGTTTTTTCCCCGCCCAGGGTTTGAGATCACTTGCCGCTATGAAGCGCCACTGGAATAGTGGTCAAGTATCGTCCTGTTGAGCAATTATTACAAGATTTAAGAGGGGGGATAAACCACTTTTTTTGCATCTTCTAACCTTTAATTTATCTGGTTTCTCATGAAAAACAAGTGAAACAATTATAACTGCAACTCCGGCTATTCATACTGAGGCCTTATCGGCGATACCAAACTTCTTGAGGATCTTCTCCATGAGGCACCAGCCGGTGAAAGCCGACTGAAGCAGGTTCAAGCCGACAAAGGCTGTGAAAAGATGCCAGTAAGCACTGTGCAGGTACCCTAAAGCGAGCGAGATCAATACGAAGCTCCCCGCGATTGCTCGGATGTACTGTTCCATTCCCATAGTATGACCTCCTTTGCGGCCTGGCGATGGGTTCCCCCGACCGCCTGGTGTTTTAGATCACTTGCCGCCGTGAGACGTGTGATCCTTTTATTGTAACGGCAAAAGCTGGCTCGCTTGACCACCCCTCCTGCCGTCAAGTATGGATGCTCCTTTTTATCTGACGATCAGCAGAGCCACGTAGGGAACGACATTGAAGATCAGAAAGACGATTTTGAACAACCCGAGGAACGAGTAAATGACCACGTTGAAAGTTTCACGGGAAATGGGAAACCATTTACTCTGCGTACGGTATAGCAAATCCGGGGCCAATATCAATATTATGGTCCAGAGGACCAACAAGGTTCCGTTCATGATTGTACACCACATGAAGAATGTTGTTAGTACCTGAATATCCATGATGTTCCTCCTTTATCCTTCTGTATCCAGCGCCCGGCACGGGCGTGAACTTATGGGGTGAAAGTCCCCTGTATGTGAATCCTGTCAATGCGATAGAAACATTGACACAAATACTAGCCGAAGGCAAGGGCGGAACCGCGAGGGACCGCCCGGTGCGGACCCGCATGCCGGGTGGTGTGGGGGCTGGGGGAGAAAAACCCCCGGCTACCCGATTCGGCCTGAAGAGCATTACGCACGAACACGATCCTTTCAACCTTTATAGACTTTCCACGTCACTGTTTATCCCCTGAGCAGTCTTTGTACCACACCTTGATTTTCTCATTGCGTGCCAATGGGGACGTCCGCAAAATAGTAAATAACCATTCATATATTCACTTTATTTACTTATTTACGGACGTCACTTTCTTTTCACTATATTGTTTTTCTTGTCTTTCCTGTGTTATGCCTTGTCACCAGGCGTCGCCGACGCAAAGATTCCTTCCGGATCGGCCCTGGTTTCCTCTGCCTTTCTTTGGGTTGGTTGTGTACTCACTGCTTCCCCGGGCGTATAACTCATCACTTGCTCGAAATATTCCTGATGGAAGCCCAGGCTTTCCATATACTTCCATTGTTCTTCATTTTTTGTTGACTTCTGCGCTCCAAAGATATGATCGTGTTCGTCAAAGACTCTGTCAAAGTTCATATTCGAATCGATGCTCATTGCCTTTGCTAATTCTCGCGTATCTTCATAGATCTCCTCTTTGTCCGCATTCTTCGGAAATACTGCATACATCCTGGCGCTCCCTCCCAGTTGGCGCACCTCCTCATTAACGGCCCGTATCGCTTCCTGGAAGAGGGCTTTAAAACCGTTGATGCCATTCTCCGGCAGGACACAAGATGGACCAAGGCGATAGGCATAATCCGGTCCTTCAGCAAAACGGCCTTCGTCTTTCGAAGCCTGTCTCCGTCTCAGCATGAGAAATCCCACAACCTTTCCTTGATCTTTCAAACAGAAGCAACTCTCCTTGATTGAATCATTGTGTACATTCATAAGAAACTGCAGGCGTTTTGATTTGAAGTATTGCTCATCAATTTCACCGATGGCTTTCAGGTCATGTGCATCGAGTCTTTCTACCTGTATATTCTCACCCAAATTCATTGCCTCATATTCTAGCTTAAGGGGTAACTCGGCTTCCTGAGACGTTGTAAAGGCTTCTGCATGGAATCCCACCTTTTTGTAAAGGCCAATTGCTAACGGAACAGCCCCCAGTCGAAATGTGAGAACATGCTTGTTTTCGCGCAGATAGTCTATGACTCCCCTGATCAGCTTAGCGGCAAGTCCCATTCCTCTGGTCTCTTTCGCGACAATGATATTGCCGATCCAGGCTTGATTGTCGTAATTTGTGGTGAAGATGCTTCCGACGATGCGTCCATCTTTGAGAAGTGCAAAACAATCCTGATTCAGGATCAAATACCTTTTGAGTTCATGGTGGTCATAGTAGTACCACCCCTCTTTATTCATCAACTCAATTATTCCGTCCATATGCTCTTCGTGTAAGCGTAAAACCTTCACTCCAGGTGTATTTATGGTAAGTTCTGTCATATTAAACTCCTCCCAATATCATCACGCGTGATCATGCAAAATATGAGTCAAGGTGCTGACATGGTCGATTTGCATTGATCAGTGTAAATAACTGATAGTCACCAAGGGCATCTACGACGTCACTGCCACTGTTGGGAGGTCCTAACATTACGACCCGACCAAGACGATCGATCTTTTTCGTCTTTAGGTACTGGCGTATAAGAATGACCCCTGTCGTCAATAGTGTACACTAATTTGTTTTTCATGCCGCTTGTTTCAATGTGTAAAATTGCTTCTCAAAAGTAACCGGAGACAGATAGCCAAGTCTGGCCTGCCGCCTTTGCCGGTTATA
>JBAZOY010000075.1:0-10398 GCA_041648505.1 Syntrophales bacterium
CTTTAAATCGCATCGCTCGGATCTCCTGTAGCAACTCTGTCCGTCTCATCGGCCACCTCCAACAGCAGCCATCCTAAACCGGACAGATTATGTGCTACAACTCCGGACAGGTTACTTGCTTCTGACAACAAGCCAAAAAATACTTGACAATAATTAAAAGTTATGATTAGTACGGCGAACTTTTAGAATTCAGAGGTGGTGAAAACATTGATCGCAAGCAGCATTGCAAAACGTTATGCCAGGGCGTTTTTCGAGATAGCTAAAGAAAATAACCAGCTTGAGAAATACTGTGACGAGCTTAAAAGTTTTGTCTCTATACTTGAGGATGCCAAAAACTTAAAAGAATTTTTGTCTAATCCCATTTTCGACAGAACCAATAAAAAAGTTGTCATAGAAACGGTATTACAAAAGATCAGTATCTCAAGCATAACGGCCAATTTTTTAAAATTGCTCGTTGATAAACAGAGGATAGCTATCCTCTGTGATATAGTAAATTGCTACCGGGAGTTTATGGACATAGCACTAAAAAAGGTAAGGGTTGATGTCAAAACGGCCTTTCCGTTATCTGCTTTATTAACGAAGAATCTTCAGAAGGGATTGGAAGAACTGACCGGTAAGAAGGTAGAGATGACCACGGTAGAAGACGCGTCATTGGTAGGCGGCATTGTGGTAAGGGTTGGGGATATGCTTTACGACGGAAGTGTTAAGACACAATTAAATACTATAAGGAATCTCTTGACGGCTTCGTAAAGGGAAGGGGTGTAGAGTTTATGGAGAAAATCAGGGCAGAGGAAATAAGTGAAATAATTTCCCAACAGATTAAGGGCTATGAAAAGAAATTAGATATCAGCGAAACGGGAACGGTATTGTCCGTGGGGGATGGCATCGCCAGAATCTACGGTGTTGAAAATGCGATGTCCATGGAATTACTTGAGTTTCCCGGTGGAATACTGGGCATGGTTCTGAACCTCGAAACCGATAATGTGGGTGTTGCCGTTTTGGGAGACGTCAAACACATCAAAGAGGGGGATATCGTAAAGAGAACGGGCAAGATTGCTCAGGTTCCTGTAGGAGAGGGGTTATTAGGCCGTGTAATTGATGCGACCGGTGCGCCGCTTGATGGGAAAGGTCCCATAGAGACAAATGAGTTCAGAAGAATTGAAATGATTGCCCCCGGTGTTATTCAACGTCAATCTGTTAACGAACCGATGTACACCGGTCTGAAGGCTATTGATGCCATGACACCAATCGGGAGAGGGCAGAGAGAGCTCATCATTGGTGACAGACAGACAGGAAAAACGGCAGTCTGTATAGATGCCATTATCAAACAGAAGGACACGGGCGTTAAGTGTATCTACGTTGCCATCGGCCAGAAGAAATCAACAGTAGCCCAGGTAGTGGAAAACCTGAGGAAGAATGATGCCATGTCTTATACCTGTGTCGTTGCAGCCTGCGCCAGTGATCCGGCAACTCTCCAGTATATTTCGGCATATTCAGGATGCAGCATTGGCGAATATTTCCGGGACAAGGGTGAAGATGCCCTGATTGTTTACGATGACCTCTCCAAACAGGCTGTTGCCTATCGGCAGATATCGCTTCTTCTTAGAAGACCACCCGGTCGTGAAGCTTTTCCTGGAGATATCTTCTATAACCACTCGAGGTTATTAGAAAGGGCAGCGCGTGTGAGTAAAGAACTCGGTGGTGGATCTCTGACGGCACTCCCAATCATTGAAACCCAGGCGGGTGATGTCTCTGCATATATTCCCACCAACGTTATTTCGATTACCGATGGTCAGGTCTACCTTGAGCCAAGTTTGTTCTTTTCCGGCATTCGGCCGGCGATCAATGTCGGCTTGTCAGTTTCAAGAGTCGGCGGCGCTGCTCAGGTAAAGGCTATGAAACAGGTGGCAGGAACACTGAAACTTGATCTTGCACAATACAGAGAATTGGCTGCTTTTGCGCAGTTTGGCTCTGACCTGGATAAAGCAACTCAGTTTCAGCTGTCAAGAGGTATTCGCTTGGTAGAGGTATTAAAACAGCCTCAATTTCAACCCATGTCTCTTTCAAAGCAGGTTATTATTCTCTTTGCCGGTACGCGAGGCTTCCTTGATAAATATGAGGTTGAAAAGCTGAAGGATTATGAACCGCAGCTTATCTCTTTTGTAGGGACCAGGCACCCTGAGATCATGCAGGAAATTGAAGAAAAAAAGGTCATCAGCCCCGAGCTGGAAGAGAAAATTAAAGGTGTGCTGACCGAATTTGACTCTGTTTTTGTTGTGAGTTAGGTTTAAAAGTGGGTGTATTTGTGTCAGATTCTGGATTTCTTCAGACTATAGAGTTTAAAGGAAATAATTAGTATGGGTGCTACTTTAAAGGAGATTCAAAGAAAGGTCGGTGCAGTCCATAAAACCAGGCAGATCACCAAAGCCATGAATATGGTGGCTGCTTCGAAATTTAAATCTTCGCAGGCGAGGATGCTGAATTTCAGGCCCTATGCAGCTAAATTCATGGATGTCCTGAGCAGCTTGGCACTTCGTGTAGAAACGGATGTTCACCCTCTTCTTGCCGTAAGGGAACCGAAAAAGGTCAGGATAATTGGCATGACCTCCGACAGGGGACTCTGCGGAGGTTTTAATTCAAATATTATAAGGGCTACAGAGCGGTTTATGAGGGAGAAGGTTCGCGAGGGTAAAGAACCAGAGCTGATTCCCATAGGAAGAAAAGGGAGAGACTACTTTCGTAAGAAAACAAATATTATGAGTCCACGCGCTGATATATTCGGGCGATTTGATATGACCCTTGCCGTGGAGATCGCGGAAGATGTTATCCCCGCTTTTCTAAATGAGGAATATGAAGAATTATACATCATTTATAATGAGTTTTATAACGTAACCATCCAGAAGCCTACAGTGTTAAGAATTCTTCCCCCGCCTTCCTTAGATCAGGATCTAAAAGAAGTTGGCCCCGAAAGTAGCCGTGATTATATTTATGAACCAAGTGCCGATGCTTTGCTGGAAAAGCTTCTCCCGATGTACGTTCATAATATGATCTACAGGGCGCTCGTGGAAACATCTGCAGGGGAAAATGGTGCCAGAATGGCTGCCATGGATAATGCCACTAAAAACTGTGAGGAATTGATCAATAGCCTGACTTTGAAATTTAACAAGGCAAGACAGGCGGCTATCACCGCAGAGTTGATGGATATTGTCGGTGGTACAGAGGCGCTGTCAGCAGGATGATAAAATCAGGGATTCAGGGATCGGGACTTGTTAAAACTTATTATTATGAGTTTCTGAACCCTATTGTATGACCCCTTAATATAAGGAGATTGACATGAATGTAGGAACGGTTGCACAGGTAATAGGACCGGTAGTTGATGTGGCATTTGAAGAGGGAGATCTCCCAAGCATCTTGAATGCGATCACCATAACCAATCCCGCGATAAATGATGCGGAGGATAATCTGGTTGTAGAGGTTGCCCAGCACATTGGTGATAATGTCGTCAGGTGCATCGCCATGGACATCACAGATGGTCTTGTCAGGGGTATGAAGGCGAAAGACACCGGCGCACCGATAACAGTGCCGGTGGGACATGAATGCCTTGGCAGAATACTGAACGTTGTCGGTAGAACGGTTGATGGTTTAGGTCCTTTGGATGCAAAGAACTATGTGCCTATCCACAGAGATGCCCCGTCATTTCTCGAACAGGACACAGCAGTGCACGTTCTGGAAACAGGCGTCAAGGTTATTGATATGCTTGTGCCTTTTCCAAGGGGTGGGAAGATGGGTATGTTTGGTGGTGCCGGTGTAGGTAAAACCGTGGTGATGATGGAGATGATTCACAATATCGCCATGCATCATGGTGGTATCTCTGTGTTTGCCGGCGTTGGCGAAAGAACCAGAGAAGGTAATGATCTCTACATGGAAATGAAGGAATCCGGTGTTCTAGAAAAGGCTGCTCTTATATATGGTCAGATGACGGAACCGCCCGGAGCAAGAGCAAGGGTAGCACTTACAGCTTTGACAGCTGCGGAGTATTTCAGAGATGTTGAAGGGCAGGACGTGCTCCTTTTCATAGACAATATATTTAGATTCACACAAGCGGGTTCCGAAGTTTCTGCACTACTCGGCAGGATGCCATCCGCGGTTGGTTATCAGCCAACCCTGGCAACGGATTTAGGAGAGCTTCAGGAGAGGATTACATCAACCAATAAGGGTTCAATTACTGCTGTTGAGTGCGTATACGTTCCTGCCGACGACCTTACAGATCCGGCACCGGCAACAACCTTTGCGCATCTTGATGGAACAGTTGTTTTATCCAGACCGATTGCTGAGCTTGGCATTTACCCTGCCGTGGATCCCCTTGATTCAACCTCTCGTATTTTAGATCCTAATATTGTGGGGGTGGAACATTATGAGGTCGCAAGAAATATACAGGTGACTTTACAAAAATATAAGGACCTTCAGGATATTATTGCTATTCTGGGTATGGATGAACTTTCAGAAGAAGACAAATTAACGGTGGGCAGGGCAAGAAAAATTCAGAGATTTTTGTCCCAGCCTTTCTTTGTTGCTGCCCAGTTTACCGGTACCGAAGGCAAGTTTGTTCCTGTTGCTGAAACCATAAAAGGTTTCAAGGAAATTCTCGAAGGTAAGCATGATGAACTACCCGAGCAGGCATTTTATATGGTTGGCGGCATTGATGAGGCAGTGGAAAAAGCAAAGAAGCTTGCAGATTAATATAAGCCCGGAGGATTTTAAGTGGCTGACGAATTGATCCTTGAAATTGTTACCCCTGAGAAAATGGCCTTCAGCGGAAACGTTGAACAAGTAACGCTAACAGGAACTGAAGGTCAATTTGGTGTACTCAAAGGACATGCACCACTTCTCAGTTCCGTGGATATCGGTGAATTAAACTTCACCCAGGGTGGTAGAAAAACCTATTATGCTGTAAGTAGCGGTTATGCGGAAGTTGTATCCGATAAGGTAACCGTTATGGTAGAAACAGCTGAAAGGTCTGATTCGATTGACAGGGCGAGGGCGAGAAGGGCTAAAGAAGCAGCAGAGGCCAAACTGCCTAAGATGTCCAGAGATGAAGCGGATTACGAGAAGATGAACGCGGCCCTGATGAGAGCCATAACAAGAATTGGTGTCTCTGAAAAGTCACTTTAAGTACAATCTTTCTTTCTTTATTGGACAGTAAAAAGCGGCGAGAGCGGATCTGTTTTTCCTATTTGGGGTGTGACATTTTCTTTTCTTGCTTTAATGCCATCTTATATAACCCGTAGTGGTGGGATTGTTCGCTGGCAGAAGCGATCTCTTCTAACGTGTAGTTGTCCTTTATTCCCTGACACATTTTCCGGTTTACATCCGAACTGGTATTGCACCAGTAGTTGTAATGGAAATATACGTTTCCCTGATATTTCTCCATCAGGTGAGAGATGATATCGGGATTGTTAATGCCGGCATAGGTCTGGATGGCATTTTGCTGCCAGAGTAGAAACATTGTTGGTATATGGGTCAGGATAATAGAACGTCTGGGGATCTTTTTTATAAATTCCCGGGCATAATAATGGTCATAGCGGGCACCCCAAGCCTCCTGCCCCTCCTGGTGAATGAGAGGTAGAAATTGCATCCAGGCAAAAATTAAAACCACGATAATCAGGTCCCCCACCTTTTGTATTCTGCAGCCTATCTTCCCGATTCTGTCTCTTATCATATCTCCTCCCAAGCCAGCCAGGATAGAAAGTGGCATAAAGGAAAGTATGGCAAAGCGGACATCGGCACCATACTGGTAACTACCCGCATAGAAAAAGAGAAATATCCCCCAGAAAAGAAGAAACCAGGTAAAAATCAGCAGCCGCCAACGAAGGGCATGTTGCACAAATAGCAGACCGATTATGGCAAGGGCGGTAAACAGAAAAGGAAAATGCCGGTTATTCAGATAATAAAAACCATTAGTAGATAGATTCTTCCAGAAGAAAGCCATTGAAAACATCTTTCCATCAGCTCCCCAGGAATGACCGCCGATGACATAAAGGTGCAGTATGTGCGGCAGAAGAAATAACGCCGTCAGAAGCCCCATCACCCAGAGTTCTTTTTTTAAAAAAATAATCCTTCCCGACGAGTCTCTCTCTATCCTGTTTGTTGCCGTATCATTTTCCCCTTTTACAGGAACCATGCTCATTTCACCCTTCTCTTCATATAATGAGGAGCCGGGAGAGGGTGGACATGCTATAGCAGCCACGATGACCCAGGCAACAATAAGTACCGATTCCGGCCGCATCTGGCAGGCAAGTGGTATAACTACAGAGAGGAGAAACAAGTGCCTCTTCTTTCCTGTCCTTAGATAAACTGAAAGGAAAAGCACCGTAAGGCCCGCAAAAAGGGCCCCTGAAGGCTCAGCAGCAACGGTATTGTGCCAGATAAGATTATGGGGAATGAGCGTAAAAACAAGGGCTGCCAGAAAGGAAGGGAAGTAGCTATTGGTTAACGTGAAGACGATGGAAAAGACTACCAGCACGCTAAGAATAAAGATCAAATTATTAAGGAAAAAAGCATAAATTTCATTGGTGCCTAGAAGCTGAAAGACAAAGCTAATCAAGGTTGGCCAGCCGCTAGGGTCCTTGTTGTATGAAAGCCAGTGGGCATAGTATTCTCCGTACTCGAATGTACCGTAATTACACATACCGGTCTGCCCTGTATTTGCAATGTTCTGCCCTATATTGGCATAAATGTCCTCATCATAGTAGAGACGATGAGTACGGGTGGTCACAATAGAAACAAAAATCAGGGCAAAGACGAGAAGAGAGATGAGAAGAAAGCCTTTTTTATTTAACCGTGAAGTTAATTCCTCACGGACAAATAATTTTTTGAAGATGCCGGAAATATCCCCCCATGTGCTCAAGATACCTATCAAAAGAAGGAGAAAGTTGATCCTCAGGCTCCAGGGAACCCACTTCATCAGGATGACTTCGATTTTCCCCTTCGGATAATAAGCGATAGTATAGATAACAATCCCGCACAGGATAAGATAAAGGACACCGATAACCGCTGGATAAAGACGGCTGTCATAGATCTTTTGCATCCATGTTTTCAACGAGGATATCCTCCATAAAGAGATAACGGATCCCGGTCCGCTTTAACATGTCAAGGGCCTCAAGAGGAGAACAGACTATGGGTTCTCCATGAATGTTGAAACTCGTATTCAGGACGATTCCATAGCCAAGTTCTTTCTTGATATGTAGAAGGAGTTCTCTGTAGGCTGGATTTTCCTCGGCCACAAAGTGCGGCCGGCAGGTCCCGTCAATATTCATTACTCCTTCCATAATCCCCAGATGTTCCTTCCGAATATTAAAGGCCATGGTCATAAAACGATTATACTGAATATCCTGTCCATCCATCTCAAGCAAGTCAGGAGCATCCTCAATAATTATGCTGGGACAGAAAGGTTGATACCAGACTCTTTTTTTGAGAAGCAGATTTAGACGATCCTTTATTCTCCGGTCATCCGGTCGGGCCAGGATGCTGCGGTTACCCAGTGACCTGGGGCCGATCTCCATCCTTCCCTGAAACCAGAGAACAATCTCTCCACGGAGAATCAATTGTGCCCCGGCTTCCGACAAATTCTCCGGGTGATGATACCTGATTCCCCCCTTGTCCAGTGTATTTTTATCGCACCCATACTTTCCCAGGACAGCCAATATATCATCACGGGTAAATGCCGGCCCTAAATAGAGGCTCCTCAGGTGGTAAGCAGAAGTCCCACCTGCCTCGTAGTTCCTTGCTACCGCGGCTCCTAGAGCCAGACCACCATCTCCCATATGGGGGAATACCGATATATTTTCTACCAGCCCGGCAACCTTCATATTCATCTTGATATTTGAGAACACACCACCGGCCACCGCAATATTTTTCAAGCCCTTTTTGATAACGGCCTGCCTGACAAGGGCAACTACGTTTTTCTCAAGAACCCGCTGGGCCATATAGGCAAACTGCTCCGAGGGGTAATGCCAGAGAATTTTTTTCATCTCCCTGAACATACTAATGGATGTGTAAGCAGACACAATGCTAAAATCTTCTGTTCCGATGATTTTCAACAGGGGATTTTCCTCGTCTTCGACAGGGTAGGCATAGTTGGCCAGAGCCATGACCTTTCCTTCGTCCTCCAGTTCCCTCATGTTCATAAGATTTGTTACATGCTCGAAGAAAATACCGAGAGATGTACGGGCTGGCAGCTTCTTGATAAGCATCATCTGATCTTTTTTGAACTCCCAGATAGAGCCGGAGAGCCCATCCCCAACGCCGTCGAGGGTCAGGACGAGACATTCCGAAAAACCTGAACAGCGGGCAGCCGCCTCGGCATGAGCTCGATGGTGATCAATAAAGCTCAGGTGGTAGTTCTTAAACCCCATGGACTTTAACTGACGATGCATATATGCGCGGCTGAGGCTCCGGGAAATTATATTCGGCGCCAGTTCCGTAAACCGGTACTTAAATGCCTTTTTGAGGGGGTCGAACCGCCGGGACGCTTTTTTCCTCCGCCTGATGAGATAGTACTCTTCCTTTAACCACGGTAGTAATCGGGTTAAGGTTTTGGCCGGATCCGTGGTCGAGGCGGCAACTGTCGTTACTTCGGAAGGTGCTATCGCTGCGTGTCGAAGACAGGCCTGGATGGATTGAAAAGGAAATCCAACTTCCAGTTTTCTCCGGGAGAGTCTTTCCTCGTTTATAGCGAAGATAATTTCCTTACCCCTGAGGAGGGCTGCGCCGGCATCGTGGCCATCCCATATACCCAGGACGAAACCGTTCTCCAATGTACAATCCCGTTTCAAAATGAGCTCCGAAAATTATACCTTAGAAATCTCCTTAAGTTCAGGGAGAAATGACTGATTGCACCCCATTCAAGCATGGACAAAAGTCCAAAAAGTATTCCTGGTCTTATATAAAACTTTTTATAAGCCATCCGGCGGAAAGAGTTTACCTTCTCCGTGGAAAGACCGGGCAATTCCATAAATGCACGATCCTGAGAAAGATTGGGGTCGAGTTCTGACGGCAACCAGCCGCCTTTAATTGCCTCCTCGTAAAGCTTTGTCCCGGGAAATGGCGTGGCCACATAAAACTGGGCAATATCGAGGGGGAGATTCAGCGCCAAGGCGAGGGTCTCGGCCATGGTTTCCTCTGTCTCTCCGGGCAGACCTAAGATGAAGTGGCCTGCTACCTTCAACCCTGTCCGATGAGCCATCATCACTGCTGCCTTTGACTGTGCCACGGTAATACCCTTTCCCGTCATTGCCAGAACCTTATCATTGCCGGACTCCAGCCCGAAACTGATCATCCACAGTCCTGCCTCTTTCATCAATGCCAGCGTTTCACTATCTACTGTATCTACACGACTGTTACAGGTCCAGGAGATACGAAGGTTCCTCTCCATAATCGCCCGGCAGAATTGTTTTACATAATCCCGATCTGCGGTGAAGGTATCGGCCCAGATAAAGAACTCCCTGATCTTATAGCGGCTCACATTTTCTTCGATTTCATCCAGCACATTCCTGATGGGTCGCTTCCTCAGTTTTCTACCATAATAAACCGGGGCTGTACAGAAGTTGCAACTATAGGGGCAACCTCTCACCGGGGCGACAATCAGAAAAGGTCTTCCCTTCAGGGGGAGGCGGTAGGGACTGATATCAAGGGTATGCCATGCGGGTGGGGGAATCTCTTCAGGATCCCAAAAGGGTTCATCCGGATTGTGATGAATCCGACCATCTTTGGGATCCCGCCATGAGATACCCGGAATGGACTGACGGTTAGGCCCCTCATTTCTGCAGATATTCCTGATAATCTGCTCCGGTTCATGCCGGATAATGATATCCACGAATGGTTTCTGGAGGGCCTTTTCGGGAAGTACAGTCACATGGGTGCCTATGACTCCGGTAATTGCTTTTGGCGCGGTTCTTTTTATAAGGCCGGCAAGACTTAGATCAAAATCCAGAGTTGGCGTCCCTGTATTCCAGAAGACAAAATCGGGCTGATATTTTTTTACCAGCACCTCCAGAGAAGTTTTATCTAACCCGCTCGCCGGAAGATCAGTAACCATGACCTGATGGCCGTCCTTTTCCAGTAAGGCCGCAGCCGTGGTCAAAGAAACCGGCGGCCACTGGGTAGCCCAGACCCCCGCTTCCTGGGTGCACCGTCCTTCACGAGTATAGGCCTTGTCTCTGGGGCCTGGGGGATTAAACAAAAAAACTTTCATCTATCTGCACCTGACTTAAAAGTAAAGATACTTGATCATGCTGTAAACATAGCGAAAAGCTACCTTTTTAAGGCTGATCTTTGAATAACCTGCTTTTCTTTTATGCTCGTGGGTAGGGACCTCTGCCATACGGTAACCCTGTTTTA